>NZ_AFAL01000686.1 GCF_000193225.1 Verminephrobacter aporrectodeae subsp. tuberculatae At4
CTGCCCACGGTGGCCAAGGTCATGGCGTTGGGTTCGGGCACTTCGGCATGGATGGCTTCCTGGAGCCACTGGTCAAACTGTTGCAGCGGGGCCGCGTGCGAGGCGTCTTCGTTGAGCTCGGCGCGCCCATAGCTTTTGCGCAGGTCGGCGATGGAGGAGGTCATCGCCGGGATTGTGCACCGCCGGTCTCGCCACCCGCGAATCAACGCGCGCGCATTCCCAGGATCGCCGCGCCGACGATCAGCACCGTGGCCAGCGCGATGCTCCCGCTGAACGGCTGGTCGCTGACCACGGTCAACAGCGCCGTCGAGGCCACGGGCGTGATGTAGCTCAGGACGCCGATCTGCCGTGCATCGCCGCGCTTGAGCGCCCTGTCCCAGAGGAAGAACGAGGCCCCCAGCGGCCCCAGGCCGAGCACGGCGAGCAGCGCCCAGTCGCACGTGCTCAGGGAGGTGGCGGGCTCGAGCAGCGCATGGCACAGCAGCGACAGCACCCCCGACACCAGCCCGAACAGGCCAATGGCCGTGGTCGGGAACGCCGCCACGCGCCGGGTCATGAGGGAATAGGTGGCCCAGACAAGGGCCGAGGCGAGGGCCGGCGCATAGCCCCAGGCCAGCGTGCCGTCCAGCCCGCGTCCGCCCGCAATGGCGATCGCCGCGCCCGCAAAGCCGAGCAAGGCGGCCAGCACGTGCGGCACGCGCAGCACCACACCGGGCAGCACGACCGGCGAGAGCAGCACGATGAATAGCGGCCACAGGTAGTTGACCAGATTCGCCTGCACCGGCGGTGCATTGCGCAGCGCGACGAACAGCAGGAAATGGAACGCAAACAGGCCGTACACGCCCAGCGCCAGCGTGCGCAGCGGAACGCGCCACTGCGAGGGATCGCGCAGCACGAAGGGCCATGCGGGCAGGCTGCCGATGATGAGCGCAATGCCCGTGAGCAGAAACGGCGGGACGTGGGTCAGCGCAAGGCCCAACGAGGCGATCGAGGCCCACAGGGCGATGGCGCCCAAGGCGTACAGATTCGCGTGCATGCGATGACTGTACGCGCGCAGCGATGGTCTTTCGTGTTGCAAAGGTGCCAGGTACCAGGACGTGGCGGTGGTGATTCCAGCGTTTCAGCGACCGTGCGGGAGGCAGGGCAAGGGACGCGGGAATGACCCCGCACGTGCTGCAAGAACTGCTTCGCGGTGAGGGTTGATGGTTCGTAACTACTCAGCCCCCCCCGCCGTAGGCCATAATCCGCAACTTGATGCAACAGCTACCCGACCTCAGCACACTTAGTTCGACCCAGATGGGCACACTGGTCTTGG
>NZ_AFAL01000685.1 GCF_000193225.1 Verminephrobacter aporrectodeae subsp. tuberculatae At4
ACCGGCTCGGGCAAGTCGTGGCGGCCTGTGCGCTGGCGCAGTACGCGTGCAGGCGTGGGCAATCGGCGCTGTATCTGCGCGTGCCGCGACTGGCCGAGGAACTGCGCATCCTGCACGGCAACGGCGGCTTCACGCGCTGGCTGGCGACGCTGGCGCGCACCGACGTACTGCTGCTCGACGACTGGGCGCTGGCAGCCCTGGACGGCCCCACGCGGGCGGACCTGATGGAGGTCATAGACGACCGGGCAGGCACCCGCGCCACGATCATCACCAGCCAGTTGCCGCTGGAGCACTGGCACGCCTGGATCGGTGACGCAAGCATCGCAGACGCCATCCTCGACCGACTGCTCGCGCGCAGCCACCGCCTGGCATTGAAGGGCCAATCGCTGCGCACGCAACCGCCCGGCGCGAGCAACACCACGGACTCCCCCGAGACGGTGCGCTGAGCAACACCAGCCCTGTGCATTCGTGCACAGGGCCACGCGGGCCGCGCGACTGAACGCCTACAAGGGCGTTGTTGACCTGTGGATGAGTCAGAGTCCAAGCACAAAAAATAGAAAAACACAAGAAAAAACTCGAACGATACTCAGGTATCGTTGCCTGCAACACCCGACAAGGAGGCCTCAACCAGTCAATCCATACCCCTCTCTACAATCTCATCCGCGTAACCCCAGACCCAGCGCTCAAATCGGTCACGATGCCGAAATGGGCGGTCACGCTCGCCGAAATACCCACCAGTTAAGCGCGCTCGGCCTGGTCGTGAACATGATCGTGTTGTGGAACACGCTGTACATGGACGCGGTGCTGACGCAGTTGCGCAGCGAGGGCTACCCGGTGAAGCCCGAAGACGAAGCGCGACTGTCACCGTTCGGCCATGAGCACATCAACATGCTCGGGCGCTACCCATTCTCAGTGCCGGAAGCCGTCGCGCGCGGCGAGCTTCGGACGCTCAACGGCGGCCGCGAAGAATCGTAGGCAGGTTCACGTTGGAACTCAAAAGCCTTAACTGACTTCCCTGTTCCATTGCTCCCCGAACCCCGGTTCCGGCTTACAACCCCGGACAAGCCCAAGACGACCTGTCCTCCAGCATCCACTACCAGTGGCTATTGTGCATGTTGGTTTCCACACGAAACGACGAAGTGTCAGCAAACCAACGATGTTCGATGGCAACATCGCCACCACCTTTCTGGAAAAAGCCCCCGATAGACGAATCAGCCCACTCGGCCGGGGCCCCGGACGGCCCCAAGCCGAAAAAATGGGCAAGTTTCCCGGGATCAGGCCGATTCCATGTGCGCCAGCACGCGAAACGGGGCATTCGCTGGGAGTGATTCGTCTATCGTGTTCACTTTTGCGCATCCTGCACGGGCCCCATGCGGGCGGGTCTGATGGAGGTCAGCGAGACCGTGCAGGCATCCGCGCCAGGACCATCACTGGGCAGTTGCCGCTGGAGGAGAGCCTAGATCGGTGACGCGAGCATCGCAAACGCCGTCTAGAACGGCCATGCCGTCGATGATGTGCAGTACCTGTCGCCGCTCGGCTGGGAGCACATCAATCAACCACGAGCTCAACAAGCCCCAAGCCAAGTCATTGCGCAAGGCCGGGCAACGGCCGGTCGGCGGACAGAATGGCCACAAGGGTTATGCCCACGTCGACCAGCGCAGCTGCTCCAGGGGCGGTGCCCAGCGGCGGCGCAGCTGCAACGCGTCCTGGCCGTGAGGGGTCTACCTTACCGTGCTTTATTTTCCGTTTTCTGAGACGACCCCAACCACTTAGCTGTTGCGGCGAAGCCGCCTTTTTCCCCGCCGCGTAGCGGGGGGGCGGTGTGTAGATGCTTTGTATTCGCGGGCGCAGTGCACTGCGCTTCGCCTCTCATGGTTAAAAAAAGGGTTAAAGAAGAGGTTAGTGTCGCTTAAAAACGCCGTTTTTCTTAAGTAAATCAATGACTTACGAAAATTGACCGTAGGTCATCCGTCACGTTTTTGCATGTCATCCGTCACGTTTTTGCATGTCATCCGTCACGTTTTTGCATGTCATCCGTCACGAAACGCATGTCATCCGTCACGAAACGCATGTCATCCGTCACGACCCACACCCCTGCTTGTGGATAACTTTGCTTGGGAGCGATTTCAAAGTCTCGCGCCAGAGAGTTATCCACAGTTTTTGGCGAAAATCGTGACGTATGACATGCACTTTGCAAAAACAGCGTATTTCATCCGTCACATGGCGCATGTCATCCATCACGATCACCGCCTCTATCTGTGGATAACTTGGCACCAGTGGGTGCGTGGAAGACTTGTCTGGCTAGGTCGTGACGTTTGGCCTGCCACGCTGAAAGCATCCAGGGGCGCTTACACGTCCTTGGTGTCGTTGCTTGGTTTTATGGCGATCTGCTCGCGTGCACAGCAGATTTGGTCGTTGTCGTCAATTCTGATGAAGGCTGCAATCTTGGCTTCCTGCACCTCGGCGCAGGCTTTCTTAACGGTCTGCTTCCAGCTTCGCGTGTTCTCGTTGTTCGAACCACACATTTTTCGAAACTTCTCGATGGTCAACGGATAGGGGTATTGATGGCTTTCAATGTAGTCGGCCAAGCGGCGGGCTACGGGAGAAAGATCACGGTATAGCTCCCAAGTGTGGCTTGTGAAGGTATTCCCGGCGAACAACACGATCAGATTGGGATCGATCCATACGCGGTATTGCGTTGGCTTGCCATCGGCATCGTTGATTGCGGTGTAGTTCTGGATCAGAGAGATCGATCCGCTCTTGCCGTATGCCTTCTTGTTGAGGGCTAGCACTTCGTTCGCTCTCAAGCGCGTGATGCACTCGCGAGCGCGGTCGTAGTTTCGGCCATTCTTTGACCAATTCACGTCGCGCACCAAGCGCTTGATACTGAACTCGAACGGCTCTCCAAGGGGCACCCCTTCACCGTACTTGAGGATTTGCAGCCACACGAGTTCGTCATCCTCGGCCCGTAGCTCAATGCCGGAGTAGAGGATGGAGACGTGTTCGTTGTAGTGGAACAATTTTTCGCGCATCAACGTGCGACGCGGCTCGCGCTTATTGCTGATCGTGAAGATGGCCGAACGCGCGTAGTCGTTCGGGATGTGTCGCATGTCATCGCGGTCGCCCATCGTGTCGGGGAAGATCAGGTCCAGCTGAAGCTGGGCTGTGGGCTTGATTCCCTTGGAGCTTAGGTAGGCGCTCCGCTGTATCTTGTCAATCTGGCCTGTTCCTTGGTCGTTGGACAAGGACAACTCCTGTCCGACGGGGTCTGAGGCTGTCTTCATAGCGTTCTCGCTTCTTCCTAGGAAGCCTGCATGCTAAACGAACTGATCCATCTGTTGCGCGCGCAGCGATCAAATGCCTGCGTGAATTGCAGGCGCTCGGGCCTGCGCTTGATTGTGCAGCGTCCATATCCGCTTCACTTGGCTTGCGCTGCATCCAGCCAGTCTGGCCACCTCAAGGATGCTGTGACCTGCTGTCCGCATGGCCACGATTCGCTCGTGGACCTTCGTGTTGGCCTTGCGTCCGGTGTAGCGACCGGCGTTCTTCGCCAGCTCGATGCCTTGCCGCTGCCGCTCGCGGCGATCTTCGTAGTCGTCACGGGCCATCTGCAAGGCCAGGCGCAACAGCATGTCCTGCACGGATTCCAAAACGATCTTGGCTATGCCGTCGGCCTCGGCCGCCAACTCGCTCAGGTCGACCACGCCGGGGATCGCCAAGCGTGCGCCCGTGTCCCGAATGGATGCCACCAATTTTTCCGCTTCGACCAAAGGCAGGCGGCTAATTCGATCGATCTTCTCCGCGACCACAATCTCCCCAGGCTGCAGGTCGCCGATCATGCGCAGCAACTCGGCCCGATCGGCACGTGCGCCGGATGCCTTCTCGCGGTAGACGCCGGCGATGTAGAAGCCTGCTGTCCTCGTGCTCTCCACGATGGCTGACTGGCGAGTCAGATCCTGCTCGTCGGTGCTGACTCGCATGTAGATGCGAGCGACCTTCACAGGCGGGCCCCGCGTTTTTTCTCCTGCGCGAAATCCACGCTCAGGGTCTTGCGCCCCTCGCCTGCAGCGCCGGCCACCACAGACTCAGCCACGTAGATGCCGTCCTGGCCCCTCTTACCAGCGCGCATTTCCTCGCATCTGGCGTCGGCTATGTGGATCTTGGAGGTTGGGGTCATGGCGGCCATGGTCGAGTTCTTTCCAATAGGTTGTATAGAGTATACGCAAAGTGTCCTACCGCGCTGCCATGGCCAAGAATACCGCCACGCAGCTTATCTTAGCCTGTTCATTTTTGACTACTCTATATGGCCACGGAGAAAGATCAAATCCTGTTGACCAGCGCCGATTACACACCGCCCCCGCTTTGCGGAGGGAAAAAGGCGGCTCCGCCGCAGACAGCTGGCTCGACTTAGTCCTTTTTCTTCGCCTTGGTACTTTTCTTGACCGGCTGCGGTGAAGCCTGGGCGATTTCGCTTCGGAACTTGGCAACCAAATGGCTCGGAGCAATCAATGTGATCTTCTCCCAACCTGGCTGCAACAGCGCGCAGGCGTTGGCCGCTGCGCGTTGCGATTCGTAGTAACTCCCCAAGGTCTTCCAAACGGTACTGACGGCATCGCCAACAGCCTGCCGCGACCATCCGAATTGATCACCAATGGCTTGAAGCGTCTGGCCGTCAACAAGAGCCTGCCGCGCAGCCTTGATGCGGTCATCGGAAATTTTCAGCAAGGGGCGGACGGCCTCGAACTCTGCGCCGGTCATTCGCCTTTTCGCTCGCATGGGTCACTTCTCCAAATGAGTGGCGACGGCAGTTATGCCTTGACGCTACCAAAAACGTTCAACGGGCTGAATTTCGCCTCGCTGTCCGCGCCTTGAAGGAAGGCGACAAGGGCAAATGCCCCTTCGCCATCGATCGAAAACTGGCCGTTGCGAAAGCCTTGGATGACAGTGCGACCAACGTCCTTGGCCTTCACGCCTGCGTCATAGAACGATTGAAGCCAAGCGTCCACAGCCTCCTTCTCCTCAGCCTCCATGGCATCCAGAACGGTCTTCGGGCTCCTACCGTGCTTGAAGATGTTGGCATAGGCATTGGTCAGAATTTCTGCCGGAACATCGTCGTCCGCCGATTTCGCGCCCGCGAAAACAGAAACCTGCCCAGATTCTTCCTGACTGCGGTCTCTCAACGTTGCCACAGCGCCGCCCTCAATCTTCTTGCCCGTCTTGAGCCTCTTGCTCGGCTTGACCCTTCCCTTGACGGCGGCAGCCTTCTCTCGGGCATTGGACTTGCCGCGCGTGGCCTTGAGGTCGTCTACCAGTTTCTTGGCAGCTGCGGGATCGGCCTTTTCGATGATCTTGACGGTGTTGATGACTTCAACATCGGCGCTTACGTTCTCGGCCACAAGGCGCTTGGCTTGCTCGGGAAGATGCAGCATGGCCAACATCTTGGAAAGCCAAGGGCGGCTTTTTTGGTGCTTCTCAAGCACGGCGTCGATGCTGCCAAAACGGGCAAGATCGCGTTGTATCTTCTTCGCTTCCTCGATCTGCGTCAGGTTCTTGCGGTGGATGTTTTCGGCCATCTGCGCGTCTTCGGCTTCCTCGTCCGTCATTTCTCGGATGTAGGCCGGGATTTGGTCAAGCCCAGCCAGTTTGGAAGCACGATAGCGGCGCTCGCCTGCGACCAATTCATAGCCGTTGGAGCTTGGACGCAACAAGATAGGCTGCAGCACGCCACGGGCCTTGATGCTGGCCGCCAAGTCGTCAAGGGTGTTTTCTTCATCCTCGAAGATTTCGCGAATTTGGGCATTCACCTCGATCATGTCGATCGGGATCAGGGAATATTGCGCACCGGTATCGGCAAACAGGGCGTCAATGCCTGCTCCCAAAACATCAGCGGCACGGGCAAAGGCGTCATCCGCAGTCTTCACGGTTTCGGTTTCCTTCTGGTCTTGAGTCTTGCTCTTGGCTGCGGTCTTCTTGGCAGTCATTTGCCGATCCTCCCCAGCACAGATTCACACGCTGCGCGCCATTCCTGGGCAGCCTTCAAGTGGCCGTCGCCCTTGGTGGCAACCCACACCGGGCGTCGATGGGCAATTGCCTTGCGAACCGGCGCACGCTCGGGCAGGACTTCCGGCAGGATGGCAGATCCGTAGCGTTCGCGCAGCGCAATCAGAGCTTCGCGTTCCTCTGTGCTACGGTTGTTTGTTTTCATCGGCAGGATCCCGACATGGCGCAACCTGGGGTTAAAACCCTGGGTACGGATCACATGGATGGTCTGCATCAGGTCAGCCACGCCCGCCAGTTCGTAGAGGCCCACGGAAACCGGAGTCACCACGAAGTCAGAGGCGGCCAGCGAAGCCATGAGACGCACGCCCAACAAGGGCGGGGTGTCCACCAAGCACAAGTCGAAGTCTTGCGCGAAGCGGCGCAACGCCACGCCGGGGCGACGGATGATTTGGTTTTCAGCCTTGTCGATGGTGAGCAAACCATTGTCTGCGCGGATGATCGCCAACTTGTCGGTGATGACCTGGGGCTGTTCGTCGTTCGGCTCGGAGTCATACAACTTCGATGCCAACAATCCAGGCGTGGCTTCCCCATTGGCCCGGAAAGTCAACGACAAGCTACCTTGCTTGTCCATATCCACCAGCAGCACACGCAAGCCCGCTTCCAGCGCGGCATACGCAAGATGCACGGTCAGCGTGCTTTTGCCGACCCCACCCTTCTGGTTCGCTACAGCCAAGATTCTCATGTTCCGTGTCCTTTCAGATTCGTTGCGCTGACTTGGAAATCTGCTCTTGCTACGCCATCCATTCTATGGAAATTACGGCTGTTGTCAAGCCTTTTTGCTTGTCATTCAAGCAAGCGCGGCGCGGCGGCCACGGTGCGGACAACCAGTGCGCATCGCCGATGCCAGGGCCCCACAAGCCTGCCTCCTCAGAGACGATTTCTGGCCTTGTGTTTTTCTCTCTGCGACCGGAATCTGGAGCCTCGGGTCGGGGTGTGGGGGCAGGAACAGGCCCCCACTTGTACCCTTGCCCCGCCAGGGGCACGAGTTCCTGCAGGCCGTCGACCGCCCACTGCGGCAGCGGAGCGCGGGGCTGGCTTTCCACTGCACCGTCTACCTATCGCCTCGGCGTCCTGGTGCCATCCGGCCGGGCGCGGTCAAGGGAGAAACCGGAGGCCGCATGCGGAGCGCAGGGCGCAGCCCGAGCACCGAACGGGCGAGGATTTCAGGCGCAGCCGGCCCTTGACCGAAGAAGCCCGGCCGGATGGCACCATGACGACGAATCAAGGCGATAGGTAGACGGTGCAGTGGCCCCGCGCGCAGCGGATTCAGCACACTGACGTCCGCTCTGCAGTTGCTGCGGCCCCCGCTTGCGCGACGATTTCGCGTCCGCGAAACGCTACGACTTTTCATCGACTTTCGCGCGCGAAAGTCGCTCGACTGGTCTGGCGTGCCAGTCCAGCGATGCAAGGGGGACGCCAAGCGCAGCGCGGCGGGGGATGGCTTTAGCCGTCCCCAGGAGGGCAAGCGCAGGCGCAGCGCCACCAGGCGCGGAGGCGTCAGGGATGGAAGCCCGAAGGGTCGAGACTCGCGCAGCGAGGCTCGATGCGCAGCACGACAGCCCGGCCCGCAGGGAGACGCCCACCGGCGGCGTTCATCCCCAATTCCAATTTGATGCTCATAGCACCTGCAAAATTTTGTTGTTTGCAGCCACAAGTTACGCTACATTGGAGCGCATAGTTGTAACGCATGTGCCAATCGACCTGTTCGACCAAACACCACATAAGCAATGGACTTCGCCACTCTCGCCCAAGAGTGCGCCCCATGGGTTGCGCACGAAACAATGGCCGCAATCGTCAGGACGGAATCCGCATTCCGGCCCTTGACGATTGGCGTCAATGGTGGTGCGAAGCTGGCCCGCCAGCCGGAGAACAAAGCCGAAGCCGTTGCAACAGCCAAATGGCTGATTGGCAACGGCTACAACGTTGACTTGGGCCTGGGGCAAATCAATTCCTCGAACTTGGTGAAGACCGGACTGACGGTCGAAGACGCCTTTGAGCCATGCAAGAACCTGGCTGCAGCGGCATCGATCCTGCATTGGAACTATCAGGCGGCAAGCCGAAAGGCTCCCGGCGGACAAGCAACGCTTCATGCAGCGCTGTCAGCCTACAACACCGGCTCCTTCACCAAGGGCTTTGCCAACGGGTATGTGCAGAAAGTGCTGAACAACGCCGGAACCGCGTCAGCCGTCTCGACGGTGTCACCCATTGCGCTGGTAAGCACGCAAGCGTCTAAGCGACAGCCAGCCAGACAAGCGGTGAAGCTCAAGGCCGAAGGCCCTGCAGAACAGCCCACGCAAGACGGTCAGATCAGCGTGTACAGCGACAGCACAACCCAACCAAGGATGGTGTACTGATGAACCCACCGCGCCTGACGCTCAACGAAATCACGGCCGCCGCCGTGAAATCGGCCCTGGAGCAGCCTCGGTCGATCGACGTGAAGCGGGCCGCCACGCAAGAAGCGCGGCGCGTGCTTGACCGCCTGGTGGACTGCATGGCTAACCCGAAGCTGCGCTTCAAGGTGACGAATCACTTTGTGGTCATGCCGTTTTTCGCGGACGCGAAAACAGAAGCACTAAGGCGACGATGCGCGGAGCCGTGGTGGTGACAGCGCAGCACTTCTTTGCCAGCAGCAAGACCTGCTCGGCCTGCGGGCACAAGCTGAGCGATCTGCCGTTGTCGGTGCGCGCATGGACATGCCCCAACTGTGGCGCGATCCACGGGCGCGATCTGGTTTTCAGGACAGCTGCAAGGCGACATATGAGAACAAGAACTGCGCACCAAATTTTAACAAGCAAAAGTGACCGCATGAATACCCTGAATGAAGCGGAATTGACAGACTTCACGAAAAACAATGCCGTCAAAAGGCTATGCATTGTTCAGAGCGAGTCTGGAAAATATCAAATCATCGTGAATCTTACTTGGAAAGAAGGAGAATTTAATCTGATAACGACACGCAAAACGATCCGTAAATGGTCGAGCCTGGACAGGCTGGCACGTCATATTCGAGAAAACTACGGCATCCCGCCATCCATCAGCCTTTCACTTCATCAATTGGAGAACCAAAGCAAATGAACCCCTCTATGCATTACGCCAATATAAAAAACGCTATCACCCGTAATAAGGCCGCCAAGGTCAATTTGGACAAGAAAGCCACCAACGTCATGATGATGCTGGCCCTGGGCCTTATTGCCCTCATGCCGGAAATGGCCATGGCTGCCCCCTGGGACTCAGCAGCCACCCAGGTGCTAGCGATCTTCACGGGCGGCCTGACCCGTACCATGGCAATCATCGCGGTGATTGCCTGCGGTATCGCAGCCATCGCGGGCAAGTTGTCCTGGGATTGGGCTATCAAGATCATCATTGGCATCGTGCTGATCTTCGGCGCGGCAGCTATTGTTGATTACGTCATCGCATCGTCGTCGTCCTGATCATGGAACAAGGCGAATACGACGTTTATACGGACCCACTGTTCGTCGGCCTGACGCGACCCGCAACCATGTGGGGAATTCCCTATATCGCATTCGTCGTCGAATTCATGACGACAACGCTGATATTTCTTGCAGTAGGCAATCCGCTCTACCTACTTCTGGCTGTGCCGATTCACGGAGTCTTGTACCTCATCAGTGCCCACGATCCTGGAGTATTCGGATCGATCTTCATATGGATGAAGACAATTGGACGCTGCCGGAATTCTCGGTTTTGGGGTGCGGCCAGCTTCTCGCCGCTCCCAACCAAGAAGTGGTCAAAGTAATTTTTCACGGTCCAGCGAGAAGGAGAAATACAAATGGGCGCAGCATTCAAGTACGCCGACGCATTAAAGAATGAAGAAGGAATGGAAACATTCGTTCCGTATTCCAGCCACGTCACCAAGAACGCGGTGAAGCTGTCCAGTGGTGATTACATTCAAGTCATTCGGATGCAAGGTGCGGCGCACGAAAGTGCGGACGTGCAGGATATCAACTCATGGCACGACCAGCTCAACGGCTTCATGCGAAATATCGCATCGCCCCACATGGCGGTATGGTCGCATATTGTTCGGCGTGAGTATGGAGAATATCCTGGAGGTGAACTGCCCAACGGTTTTTGTCGTGAATTCAATGAAAAGTACCGTCAACACATGGCCGGCGAAAAAATGCTGATCAATGAGTTGTACTTGACCGTGGTGTATCGCCCACAGCCGGTGAAAGTAGTCAAGCTATTCGATATGTTTGGATCGAAGAATCCGAAGGAATTGCAGGAAAAGCAGCTTGACGAACTCGAAGCCATGGACGAAGTGACCAACACGGCATTGGCCGCTCTGGATCGCTACGAACCGGAATTGCTCGGTTGCTATGAGCATAACGGGGCCATGTTTTCCGAAGTGCTGGAATTCCTGTCCTTCCTGGTCAATGGAGAATGGCGGAGATTCCCGCTTCCTCGCGCAAAAATCAGTGAAATCCTGGCGACTTCGCGCCCGTTCTTCGGCAAGGGTGGCCTACTGTCTCTCAAAGGACCGACACGCACGCAATATGGCAGCATGCTGACGATTCAGGAATACCCGGCCATAACACACCCGGGCATCCTGAATGACCTGCTCGGAATGCCGTTCGAGCTTGTCGTTTCGCAATCGTTCACCTTCCTCTCCAAGCCAGTGGCCGTGGGTCGCATGAAGCGGCAACAGGCCCGCATGGTCAATGCGGGTGACGTGGCCGTGAGCCAAGTCGAAGACATTGACGATGCTCTGGACGATCTGACATCCAACCGCTTCGTGATGGGCACACATAGCCTGAGCATCTTCGTTCGGGACGACAATCAGAAACTGTTGAACGAACACGTCAGCGATGCAGGCGCAGCGCTATCCGAATCGGGCATGAAGTGGGCGCGTGAAGACTCTGGCATTGCCGGAGCATTCTTCGCCCAACTGCCCGGAAACTTTGATTACCGCGTGCGCGCAGGAGACATTACCAGCCGCAATTTCGCCGGATTCAGCAGCTTCCACAACTACCCCATCGGCCGCATTCGCGGCAACCAATGGGGTGACGCGGTGACGATGTTCAAGACAACTTCGGGCGCACCATATTACTTCAATTTCCACAAAGGCGAACAGGGCGTGGACGCCAAGAGAGCGGCCAAACTCGATCCGAACCACAAGGACCTTGCCAACACGGTTGTGATCGGCAAGTCAGGTACAGGCAAGACCGTGCTGGAAATGGTTTTGTTGGCCCAGGCACAGAAGTTCAGCCAGCCAGAAAAAGGAAAGGTGCTGTCATGCGTGCTGTTCGACAAGGACCTGGGCGCAGCAGTCGGCGTGCGCGCGATGTGCGGCCGGTATTACCCCCTCAAGAATGGTGTGCCATCGGGCTTCAACCCATTCCAAATGGATCCGACGCCCAACAACCCATTTCGTTATACACAAGTCCCCTGAACCTGAAGCTCGCGACAGAACCTGATGCCAGCAGCAAAGTCAAGAATGCGTTGCATTCCCAGCCAGATGGTCTTGACTCCGGGCTCACCATCGCACTTTCGCGCAAGAAAGCCCCCCAGCCTGGCAATCAGCCGCACCACCTCGTTGAGCGTGGGCGGTTCCTTGGGTAGCTCTTGCTTGTTCAGGATG
>NZ_AFAL01000684.1 GCF_000193225.1 Verminephrobacter aporrectodeae subsp. tuberculatae At4
CCCTGCGGCTCCAATCAGAAGTATGAAATCTCAATGACCGCACTGCCAAATCCCTCGTCCATAAGAAAGGATACTTTTTTAAAAGTATGCTTGCTTCAGCTGTCTAAAAGTATTTTTCATGGTAGTTCAGTAAAGGTTGAAGTAGTGACTGCAGTAAGCCCAGTGGTGGAAATAGTTGTATTGTTGGGTTAGTATCCAGAGTTACAACAACAAT
>NZ_AFAL01000683.1 GCF_000193225.1 Verminephrobacter aporrectodeae subsp. tuberculatae At4
ATGTCGTTTTTGCTGCTGGTGATTCCCTGATCCACCTCTACGCAGACGACACCATTCTATATACTTCCGGCCCTTCCTTGGACACTGTGTTAACTAACCTCCAAACGAGCTTCAATGCCATACAACACTCCTTCCGTGGCCTCCAACTGCTCTTAAACGCAAGTAAAACCAAATGCATGCTTTTCAACCGATCGCTGCCTGCACCCGCATGCC
>NZ_AFAL01000682.1 GCF_000193225.1 Verminephrobacter aporrectodeae subsp. tuberculatae At4
GGAAGGCCCTCTCCTGTTTCAGCATGACAATGCCTGTGCACAAAGCGAGGTCCATACAGAAATGGTTTGTCGAGATCGGTGTGGAAGAACTTGACTGGCCTGCACAGATGCCCTGACCTCAACCCCATCGAACACCTTTGGGATGAATTGGAACACCGACTGCGAGCCAGGCCTAATCGCCCAACATCAGTGCCCGAACTCACTAA
>NZ_AFAL01000681.1 GCF_000193225.1 Verminephrobacter aporrectodeae subsp. tuberculatae At4
CGACGCCAACGCCATACAGGACGCCGCCGGCAACGACGCGACCAGCTTTGCTGCTACCGAGGTGGTCAACGACACGCCAGCGCCAGCAGACACCACGGCCCCGCAGCTGATCACCAGCAGCGACACGACGCGCCCCAGGGTCAACGGCGACCAACTGGTACTCAGCTTCGACGACAGCAGCGACCTGGACGCGGACGCGGACCACAAGCCGGACACCAGGGCCTTTGCGGTGCTCGTCAATGGCGTCGCAAACGCCGTCACCAACGTCACCG
>NZ_AFAL01000680.1 GCF_000193225.1 Verminephrobacter aporrectodeae subsp. tuberculatae At4
GGCGCTATGGAACTCCGGGGGCGTGGTGTCTACTGGCGCTGGCGTGTTGTTGATGACGGCCCGGTCGCTGAAGTTTGCTGCGTCGTTGCCGACAGCGTCCTGCACCACGACGCCGGATTCGGGTTTGGTGTAGCTGACGGTCAGCGTCTCGCTGTTGGCCACGGCGCGGCTCAGCGTGAGCGTGACGGTCTTGGCCGTGGCGTTCACCACGGCGCTGCTCACGGTGATGGCCGCCGTGCCTGCGGCGGTGCCGACCGCATAGCCTGCGCTGCCCGCGAACGCTGCCGCGTCCAGGGTGCCCGCTTCGGTGTACGTGAGCACCAACTGGTTGCCGGTGACCACGGCGGTGCTGATCATCGGGGGCGTGGTGTCTGCTACCACGGGGTTTGCGCTGAAGTTCGCCGCATGGTTGCCGGCAGCGTCCTGCACCACGGCGCCAGATTCGGGCTTGGTGTAGCTGACGGTCACCGTCTCCGTTGCGGCCACGGTGCGGCTCAG
>NZ_AFAL01000679.1 GCF_000193225.1 Verminephrobacter aporrectodeae subsp. tuberculatae At4
CAGCGTGACCGTCCAGGTGATGCCGCCGTCGGTGCTCCTCAGGTCGTTGGCCAGCGTCGCGTAACCGCCCACGGTCAGGTCGGCGATGGTGAAGCTGTCGGTCGCGATGGCTTCGGCGAAGCGGATGGTGACGGTGGTGCTCTCGCCAATGCTCAGCTTGTCGTCGGCGATCGTGATCGGGTTGGTCGCTGCGAGCGTGGGGAGCTGGGTGCCTCCCCCTGCTGGCGGGCTGGTGTTCGTCACCGCCTGCTCGCTGAAGCTCACTGCGTCATTGCCCGCCGCATCCTGCACCACGGCGCCGGATGCTGGTTTGGTGTAGCTGACTTTCACCGTCTCAGCCGGGGTCACGGCGCGGCTCAGCGTGAG
>NZ_AFAL01000678.1 GCF_000193225.1 Verminephrobacter aporrectodeae subsp. tuberculatae At4
ATGCAACAGCTACCCGACCTCAGCACACTTAGTTCGACCCAGATGGGCACACTGGTCTTGGAGCTATGGGCGATGGTGCAGACGCTGACGGCGCAGATCAACGAACTGCAAGCCCGGCTCAATCTGAACAGCCGCAACTCCAGCAAGCCACCCTCGAGCGATGGGCTCAACAAGCCCCAACCCAAGTCATTGCGCAAGGCCGGGCAACGACCGGTCGGCGGGCAGAAGGGGCACAAGGGCCATACCCTGTGCCAAGTGGCCGAGCCCAATGTGGTCGTCACCCATGCGCCGCCCGAGCATTGCGATGTCTGCCACGGTTCCTTGGGTCAGGCCAGCGTGGTTGAGTCCCGGCAGGTCCACGATCTGCCCGATTTGCGCTACCAAGTCACCGAGCACCGCGTGCTGCAAGCGATCTGCAACTGCGGCAAGACCCACCGTGGCGCATTCCCTGCGGACGTCACCGC
>NZ_AFAL01000677.1 GCF_000193225.1 Verminephrobacter aporrectodeae subsp. tuberculatae At4
GCCACGCTGACCCCGACGGCCACGGGCGCCGAAGGAGCCGAGTTCAACGTCACGCTCAATGCCGCCACAGCGAATGTGCGCGACCTGGTGGGCAACGCATTGCAAACCAACGTCAGCAGCGCCGCATACACCCTGGACCGCATGGCACCGCAGCTGGCCGCCAGCGACCAAACGATCAGCCATACGGCGCTTGGACCCGACCAGCCAACGACGAGCGTCACGATCAAATTCAGCGAAGCGGTCGGGGGCTTTGGCATAGACGACGTAACCTTGACTGGCGGCAG
>NZ_AFAL01000676.1 GCF_000193225.1 Verminephrobacter aporrectodeae subsp. tuberculatae At4
GCTCAGCACCGCCACGGTCAGCGGGCGCGATCTGGTGCTGAGCTACACCGAGGCGAGTGGCCTGGGTCTGGATGCGACCCATCCAGCGCCCGCGACGGCCTTTGCGGTGAGTAGCAGCCGTGGCGTCGCCATAGCCGTCGAGAGCGTCACGGTCAACGCCACGGCCAAGACCGTGACCCTGCGCCTGACCCGTCCCGTGGACAGTGGCGAAGCGGTGAACCTCAGCTACACCAAGCCC
>NZ_AFAL01000675.1 GCF_000193225.1 Verminephrobacter aporrectodeae subsp. tuberculatae At4
ACGGTGCTCGATTTTGTTGACGATCTGAACGGGCCCCGACGTGGGTGGCGACAGCGAGCAGGTCAAGCATGTGTGCATGGACATGAGCGCGGCCTACGCCAAGGGAGTGGGGTTGGCGTTGCCGCAGGCGCAGATCAGCTACGACCGCATCTCGTTATACACAAGCCCCCCACATGAGCTATGCTACCTATTTCATAGCGAAAGCACACAATGAGCTGGACAGTCACGGAATTCAAGAGCATGAACCTGGGGGACCCCAGGCGCAAACAGCGTGCG
>NZ_AFAL01000674.1 GCF_000193225.1 Verminephrobacter aporrectodeae subsp. tuberculatae At4
CTGACCCACTTCGCGCTGCAATGCCTGGCGATCGACGGCGCTGTTCGTGGCGTTCGCCGACTGCACCGCGAGTTCGCGCACGCGCTGCAGGATGTCCCCGGCGGACTTGAGCGCGCCCTCGGTGGTCTGCGCCAGCGAGATGCCGTCGTTGGCGTTGCGCGCCGCCTGGTTCAGGCCGCGGACCTGGGTCGTGAAGCGCTCGGTGATCGCCAGGCCCGCGGCGTCGTCCTTGGCG
>NZ_AFAL01000673.1 GCF_000193225.1 Verminephrobacter aporrectodeae subsp. tuberculatae At4
CCCTGCGACCTGCTGCTGCAACGCGGCGCAGGCCACGGCCGGGCACGCCAGGCCAGCGCCTTGGCAGCCAATCTCGAAGTCGATCCGGCGGTCGGTGGTGTTGAGTTTGACGTTCTCGACAACCCACGGCGCTTGCAGCCCCAGCGCATTGGTGAACAGCGCTTCCAGTTCAACACCCATCAGACACTCCCATGTTCAACATCAACTTGGTGGACCTGTGGACAGGCCCGAGGCGACCTGCCCGCTGGCGTCCACTACCAGCGGCTATTGTGCATG
>NZ_AFAL01000672.1 GCF_000193225.1 Verminephrobacter aporrectodeae subsp. tuberculatae At4
CGTATGGCCGACGAAGTCCTTTGCGGAAGTCGTATCGTACACGCCCATGAGCGCCACCAGCGTGCTGATCCATTGGATAGGCCACCAGAGCAGGCGAAAGGCCAGGGGCGGCGAGTCCTTGTAGCGACGGTCCTCGGACGGGACGCTGGCCATCGAGCGGCGGAGCAACCAGGCCACGAGGCCGGCACTGAGTCCCGCGGACGCAGCGATCAGGGCGAGGATCAGGGTGTTCGGTTCCATGGGGCTAAACCTAAACGTCGATGGCGACG
>NZ_AFAL01000671.1 GCF_000193225.1 Verminephrobacter aporrectodeae subsp. tuberculatae At4
CACCGGCCAATGGGGCCTTTACGGTGCTCGTCAACGGCGTCGCGAACGCCGTCACCAACGTCAGCGTCGAGCCCCAAGCCAAGACCGTCACGCTCACGCTGAGCACGGCGGTCACCCGCGGCCAGACGGTCACCGTCGCCTACGCCGACCCCACGACCGGCAACGACGCCAACGCCATACAGGACGCCGCAGGCAACGACGCGGCCAGCTTTGCGGCCACCGCGGTGCGCAACAACACGCCGGCAGCAGACACCACGCCCCCGGAGTTCAGCAGCGCCACGGCCAACGG
>NZ_AFAL01000670.1 GCF_000193225.1 Verminephrobacter aporrectodeae subsp. tuberculatae At4
CTGGACGGCGACCTTCACGCCCAACGCCAACGCCAATGACGCGGCGAATACGATCAGCGTGAACCTCGCCGGCGTGCGCGACGACGCGGGCAACGCCGGCACCGGCAGCGCCAGCAGCGCCAACTACTCCGTGGACACCGTGCGCCCCACGGCGACCATCACGCTGGCCGACAGCGCGCTCACCGTGGACGGGCTCGCTGTCGACGCCGCCGCCAGGTCCGGCGGCGGGACAGGCGGATCGCCTTTTGG
>NZ_AFAL01000669.1 GCF_000193225.1 Verminephrobacter aporrectodeae subsp. tuberculatae At4
CCTTCACGCCCACGGCCAACGTCAACGACGCGACCAACACCATCAGCGTCAAACCTCAGCTGGCGTGACCGACGCCGCAGGCAACGCCGGGGTTGGCAACGCCAGCAGCGCCAACTACACCGTGGACACCCGCGACACCACGCCCCCGGCGCTGGCCAGCGCCACGGTCAACGGCAACCAGCTGGTGCTCACGTACACCGAAGCGGGCACCCTGGACGCAGCAGCCCTCGCGGGCAACGCCGGCTTTGCGGTGAGCAGCGCCGCGGGCACGGCGGCCATCACCGTGAACAGCGCCGTGGTGAACGGGGCGGCCAAGACCGTCAC
>NZ_AFAL01000668.1 GCF_000193225.1 Verminephrobacter aporrectodeae subsp. tuberculatae At4
GTGACGCTGACGCTGAGCCGCGTCGTGACCAGCGCGGAGACCGTGACCGTGAGCTACACCAAGCCCACGGGCGACAACGTGGTGCAGGACGCAGCCGGCAACGACGCAGTGAGCTTCAGCAACCAGGCCGTGACCCATGGCACGTCGGCAGCAGACACCACGCCCCCGGTGCTGATCACCACCGGCGACTCGGGTCCCAAGGTCACCGGCAACCAACTGACGCTGACCTACACCGACGCGAGCAACCTGGACGCCGTGAACACCGCAGCCGCCTCGGCCTTTGCGGTCAGCAGCGCGGGCAACGCGGCCATCAGCGTGAACAGCGT
>NZ_AFAL01000667.1 GCF_000193225.1 Verminephrobacter aporrectodeae subsp. tuberculatae At4
GTAACGAATAACTCCGCAGCCGACACCACGGCACCCGTGCTCGACAGCGCCGCGGTCAGCGGGCGCGAGCTGGTGCTGAGCTATACCGAGGTGAGCAGCCTGGGTCTGGACGCGACGCATACGGCCTCTGCCACGGCCTTTGCAGTCAGCAGCGCCAGCGGCGTGGCCATCGCCGTCGAGAACGTCACGGTGAATGCCACGGCCAAGACCCTCACGCTGCACCTGAGCCG
>NZ_AFAL01000666.1 GCF_000193225.1 Verminephrobacter aporrectodeae subsp. tuberculatae At4
GTAGGTGACCGTGGAGACGGCCTGGCCCACACCGGCGTTGCCTGCGAGGTTGGTCACGCCGGTGAGGTTGACGCGGATCTGGTTGCCCGTTGAGTTGTACCGGGTGATGTCGCCGCCGGGCATATCAGCGCGCCCCGGAGCCTTCAGCGTGACCGTCCAGGTGATGCCGCCATCGGTGCTCCTCAGGTCGTTGGCCAGCGTCGCGGAACCGCCCACGCTCAGGTCGGCGATGGTAAAGCTGTCGGTCGCGATGGCTTCGGCGAAGCGGATGGTGACGGTGGTGCTCTCGCCAATGCTCAGCTTGTCGTCGGCG
>NZ_AFAL01000665.1 GCF_000193225.1 Verminephrobacter aporrectodeae subsp. tuberculatae At4
GGCCCGAGGCGGCTGCGGTGTTCACGGCGTCCAGGTTGCTCGCGTCGGTGTAGGTCAGCGTCAGTTGGTTGCCGGTGACCTTGGGACCCGAGTCGCCGGTGGTGATCAGCACCGGGGGCGTGGTGTCGGCTGCCGTGGTGCCATGGGTCACGGCCTGGTTGCTGAAGCTCACTGCGTCGTTGCCGGCAGTGTCCTGCACCACGTTGTCGCCCGTGGGCTTGGTGTAGCTCACGGTCACGGTCTCCGCAGTGGCCACGGTGCGGCTCAGCGTCAGCGTCACGGTCTTGCCCGATACCGCCACGCTGTTCACGCTGATGGCCG
>NZ_AFAL01000664.1 GCF_000193225.1 Verminephrobacter aporrectodeae subsp. tuberculatae At4
GACGAGCACCGTGAAGTCTTCGCTCGCTGGCTTGCGGCTCGCGTCCGCGTTCAGGTTGCCTGCGTCCTCGAAGCTGAGCACCAGTGTGCTTGCGTTGACCTTTGGCGCTTTGGCTCCCTCGGTGATGAGCACCGGGGCGCTGGTGTCGGATACGCTGACGGTCGTCGCCTGGAAGCTGCCCAGGCGGTTGTTGGCCACGTCCTGTATGCCGCTGGTGTCGCCGGGCGTGCTGTCGCTGTACGCGACGGTCGTCGTCTGGCCAGCGGTCACCGGTCTGGTCAGCGTCAGCGTGACGGTCTTTTCTTGCGCGTCCACGACCACATTCGTGACGGCGTTGCGCTCGCCCGCGACGAGCACCGTGA
>NZ_AFAL01000663.1 GCF_000193225.1 Verminephrobacter aporrectodeae subsp. tuberculatae At4
AATGACGCTGCCACCTTCGTGCGCCAGACCGTGACGAACAACACGCCCGCGCCAGCAGCAGACACCACGCCCCCGGTGTTCAGCAGCGCCACGATCAACGGCAACCAGCTGGTGCTCACGTACACCGAAGCGGGCACCCTGGACCCGGCCGCACTCCCGGGCAACGCCGGCTTTGCGGTGACCAGTTCCATAGGCACGGCCATTACCGTGCAAAGCGCCGTGGTGAACGCGACGGCCAAGACCGTCACACTCACGCTGAGCATCTTGGTGACCCGCATGGACATAGTGAACGTCCGCTACACCAAACCCGCATCCGGCGCCGTGGTGCAGGACGCTGCCGGCAACGCCGCAGC
>NZ_AFAL01000662.1 GCF_000193225.1 Verminephrobacter aporrectodeae subsp. tuberculatae At4
CGTTTCTCCTGCCGCCAGTCGGTTGTCGCTGAGCGTAATGGTTGCCGTGGGCACCGTGTTGTCTACGCTGTAGCTCAGACCCGGCACGGTTGCCGTGTCAACGCCTGCGTTGCCCGCAACATCCATCACCCCTGCAAGGTTCACCGTGATGCCGTTGCTCGCGGCTGTTCCGGTGCCCCCGGCTATCGTCACCTGCCAGGTGTCGCTGCTGCCGTCTGCGCCCGGGCTCACTGCGGTCACCGCGCTCACGCTGCCACCGCCTGTGGCCAGGGTCACGTCGTCCGTGCCAAAGCCCTTGACCGCTTCGCTGAATTTGATCGTGACGCTCGTCGTCGGCTGGTCGGGTCCAAGCGCCGTATGGCTGATCGTTTGGTCGCTGGCGGCCAGCTGCGGTGCCACGCGGTCC
>NZ_AFAL01000661.1 GCF_000193225.1 Verminephrobacter aporrectodeae subsp. tuberculatae At4
CGGCCATCAGCGTGAACAGCGTGGCGGTATCGGGCAAGACCGTGACGGCTGACGCTGAGCCGCACCGTGGCCACTGCGGAGACCGTGACCGTGAGCTACACCAAGCCCACGGGCGACAACGTGGTGCAGGACACTGCCGGCAACGACGCAGTGAGCTTCAGCAACCAGGCCGTGACCCATGGCACCACGGCAGCCGACACCACGCCCCCGGTGCTGATCACCACCGGCG
>NZ_AFAL01000660.1 GCF_000193225.1 Verminephrobacter aporrectodeae subsp. tuberculatae At4
GTGTCGCTGGGCGTGCTGTCGCTGTACGCGACGGTCGTCGTCTGGCCAGCGGTCACCGGTCTGGTCAGCGTCAGCGTGACGGTTTTCTCTTGCGCGTTCACGACCACATTCGTGACGGCGTTGCGCTCGCCCGCGACGAGCACCGTGAAGTCTTCGCTCGCTGGCTTGCGGCTCGCGTCCGCGTTCAGGTTGCCCGCGTCCTCGA
>NZ_AFAL01000659.1 GCF_000193225.1 Verminephrobacter aporrectodeae subsp. tuberculatae At4
GGTACCGGCAGCGCCAGCAGCGACAACTACTCCGTGGACACCACGCGCCCCACGGCGACCATCACGCTGGCCGACAGCGCGCTCACCGTGGGCGAAACCACGACCGTCACCATCACCTTCAACGAGCCCGTCAACGGCTTTGACGCCAGCGACATCGTGTGCAAGAGCGGCACGCTGAGCTGGCCCACGGCGAGCGACGACCGCACGGTCTGGACAGCGACCTTCACGCCCACGGCCAACGTCAGCGCCCCGGCGAACACCATCCGCGTAAACCTCGCCGGCGTGACCGACGACGCGGGCAACGCCGGGACCGGCAACGCCAGCAGCGACAACTACTCCGTGGACACCAAGCGCCCCACGGCGACCATCACGCTGGCCGACAGCGTGCTCACCGCGGGCGAAACC
>NZ_AFAL01000658.1 GCF_000193225.1 Verminephrobacter aporrectodeae subsp. tuberculatae At4
CGGGCTCGTTGAAGCGGATGGTGACTGTTGTGCTCTCGCCCGCGATGAGTGCGTTGTCGGCCAGCGCGATGGTCGCCGTGGGGCGCACGGTATCGACGGAGTAGTTGGTGCTGATGGCGCTGCCGGTCCCGGCGTTGCCCGCGTCGTCGCGCACGCCGCGGAGGTTTACGCGGATGGTGTTCGTCGGCGCGCTGGCGTTGGCCGTGGGCGTGAAGGTGGCTGT
>NZ_AFAL01000657.1 GCF_000193225.1 Verminephrobacter aporrectodeae subsp. tuberculatae At4
CGGGGACCGATCTGACGGTGCAGGCGCGCAACGTGACCATCGAAGCGGCCAAGAACAGCCTGAGCATCGATCAGCAGAACGCGCGCAAGGATGCTTATCACCGGATCGCCCAGACCAACGAGACCCTGGTCGGCGGCGTCTTCACTGCCGGGCGCAACGCCAGCCTGATTGCCAACGGCGCCAAGGCGGATGGGCAGGGCAACGTCACCGCGGTGGGCGCGACGATCGCTGCGGGCACGGGCCAGGCGAGT
>NZ_AFAL01000656.1 GCF_000193225.1 Verminephrobacter aporrectodeae subsp. tuberculatae At4
CCTCGGACATGGGCATGTCAAAGAGGTCGCCCATCACTTCACCCGTGCGCTTGAGTGGCAGCATCTGGTACTGGTTCAGGTGCACGGCTGCGGCCTTCGCGCGCGGGCCGTATTGCACCGCGGCGGTGACGTCCGCAGGGAATGCGCCACGGTGGGTCTTGCCGCAGTTGCAGATCGCTTGCAGCACGCGGTGCTCGGTGACTTGGTGGCGCAAATCAGGCAGATCGTGAACCTGCCGGGCCTCAACCACGCTGGCCTGACCCAAGGAACCGTGGCAGACATCGCAATGCTCGGGCGGTGCATGGGTGACGACCACATTGGGCTCGGCCACTTGGCACAGGGTATGACCCTTGTGCCCCTTCTGTCCGCCGACCGGCCGTTGCCCGGCCTTGCGCAATGACTTGGGTTGG
>NZ_AFAL01000655.1 GCF_000193225.1 Verminephrobacter aporrectodeae subsp. tuberculatae At4
GGTTCACGCGGATGACGTTCGTCGGAACGTTGGCGTTGGCCGTGGGCGTGAAGGTCGCCGTCCAGACCGTGCGCTCGGCGTTCGCCGTGGGCGCGCTCAGCGTGCCGCTCGTGCACACGATGTCGCTGGTGTCCAAGCCGTTGACGGGCTCGTTGAAGCGGAAGGTGACGGTTGTGGTTTCGCCCGCGGTGAGCGCGCTGTCGGCGAGCGTGATGGTCGCCGTG
>NZ_AFAL01000654.1 GCF_000193225.1 Verminephrobacter aporrectodeae subsp. tuberculatae At4
GTGTCGCTAAAGCTGAGCACCAGTGTGCTTGCGTTGACCTTGGGCGCTTTGGCTCCCTCGGTGATGAGCACCGGGGGCGTGGTGTCTGCTGACGCTGATGTGTCGTTGGTCACCGCAGTGGCAGCAAAGCTGGCCGCGTCGTTGCCTGCGGCGTCCTGTATGGCGTTGGCGTCGTTGCCGGTCGTGGGGTCGGCGTAGGCGACGGTGACCGTCTGGTCGCTGGTGACCGCCGTGGTCAGCGTGAGCGTG
>NZ_AFAL01000653.1 GCF_000193225.1 Verminephrobacter aporrectodeae subsp. tuberculatae At4
GTCCAGAGCGTGCGTTCGGCGTTCGCCGCGAGCGCGCCCAGCGTGCCGTTGGCGTCGGTGAGCACGATGTCGCTGGCGTCAAAGCCGTTGACGGGCTCGTTGAAGCGGAAGCTGACTGTCGTGCTCTCGCCCGCGGTGAGCGCGCTGTCGGCCAGCGTGATGGTGGCCGTGGGGCCGCTGGTGTCGCGCGTGTCCACGCTGTAGTTGGCGCTGCTGGCCGTGCCCACCCCGGCGTTGCCTGCGTCGTCGGTCACGCCGCTGAGGTTTACGCGGATGGTATTCGTCGGGACGCTGACGTTGGCCGTGGGCGTGAAGGTGGCTGTCCAGACCGTGCG
>NZ_AFAL01000652.1 GCF_000193225.1 Verminephrobacter aporrectodeae subsp. tuberculatae At4
TGGCCGGCGTGACCAACGCCGCAGCCGGCCGAGTGGCGACTCCCGCACGCGCCAACTACAGCGTGGACACGCGCGACACCCAGCGCCCCCACTCGCGACCATCACGCTGGCCGACACCGCGCTCACCGCGGGCGAAACCACCACCGTCAGCATCCGCTTCAACGAACCCGTCACCGGCTTTGACGCCAGCGACGTCGTGCTCACCGACGCCAACGGCACGCTGGGCGCGCTCACGCCGAACGCCGAGCGCACGCTCTGGACGGCGACCTTCACGCCCACGGACAAGGTGGGCGATGCGACGAATACGATCAGCGT
>NZ_AFAL01000651.1 GCF_000193225.1 Verminephrobacter aporrectodeae subsp. tuberculatae At4
GGGCCCCACGCTGGCGGCGACCAACCCGATCACGATCACCGACGACAAACTGCACCTGGGCGAGAGCACCACCGTCATCATCCGCTTCTCCGAAGACATCGACGCCAGCAGCTTCAGCATCGCCGACCTGACGGTGGGCGGAGGCGCGAATCTGTCCAACCTGCGCAGCACCGGCGGCGGCACCACCACCTGGGAGGTCACGCTGACGGCCCCGGGGCTCACCGAGCACGCTGTGAATCCTGCCTCCGTCAACAGTTCGACGGGCAACAAGATTCGCGTGAACCTGGCCCAAATCACCGACCTCGCGGGCAACGCCGGGGCGGGCACAGCGGTCTCCACGGTCAGCTACGACATCGACGTTGACCCCCCCCGCGTGACCATCACGCTGGCCGAC
>NZ_AFAL01000650.1 GCF_000193225.1 Verminephrobacter aporrectodeae subsp. tuberculatae At4
GCGCCAAGACATCAGCGACACAGCCGACCCGAAAAAAACCACCACGACCACCTGGCACTACACAGGCAGCCAACTCACTGCCCTCGAACACCCCACGCAAAGCGAGCACTACCAGCACGACGCGCAGGGCCTGCGAACCGAACGGCGCACCATCCGGCACCAGGCCGACGGCAGCACCCAAAACAGCCTGACGCGCTACACCCACGACGAACAAGGCAACGTGCTCAGCACCAGCCTGCCCGACGGCAGCCGCCTGATCTATCAGCGCGACCCGCA
>NZ_AFAL01000649.1 GCF_000193225.1 Verminephrobacter aporrectodeae subsp. tuberculatae At4
CACGTCCGGGGCGCCGGGGGCCCGGGCCGTCGTGGTCGTCTGGACTTGCGGCGCAGCGCCTGCGTCCGCGCTGAGCGTGCCGCCGCGCGTCGTCTCCGTGACCGCGTCCGCGGGGTTCACACGGCGCGCGGCGCTGGCGCTCGCGCCCACGTCCGGAACGCTGGCCGTTGCCCCACCCACGGGCGTGCTCGTTCCCCCGCGGGTAGGGGCCTGGGGACTGCCGTGGC
>NZ_AFAL01000648.1 GCF_000193225.1 Verminephrobacter aporrectodeae subsp. tuberculatae At4
CCCGCTTGTACGAAGCGCAAGCAGCGCTGCGCGAAGCCGAAAAGACCCGCAGCGCCTACCTCGCAGAAACCCAGCGCGCGCTGAGCGAACGCCAGGCGCAGGCGGACCTCAAGCGCCACCAGACGGGCCAGGAACTGACCAAGGCCAGGCAACGCGAACAGCGCGCGACGCTCACGGCCCCGGTCAGCGGCACCGTGCAGCAACTGGCCCTGCACACCGAAGGCGGCGTGGTCACCGAGGCCCAGGCCCTGATGGTCATCGTCCCCG
>NZ_AFAL01000647.1 GCF_000193225.1 Verminephrobacter aporrectodeae subsp. tuberculatae At4
GATCACCACCGGCGCCACGTCCCCCAAGGTCACCGGCGACCAACTGGTACTCAGCTTCAACGACACCAGCAACCTGGACGCGGACCCGGTCCACAAACCGGCCAACGGGGCCTTTACGGTGCTTGTGAATGGCGTCGCGAACGCCGTCACCAACGTCACCGTCCAGGCCCAAGCCAAGACCGTCACGCTCACGCTGACCACGGCGGTCACCCACGGCCAGTCGGTCACCGTCGCCTACACCGACCCCACGACCGGCAACGACACCAACGCGATACAGAACGCCGCAGGCAACGACGTGGCCAGCTTTGCGGCCACCGCGGTGGTCAACAACACGCCAGCAGCAACAGACACCACGCCCCCGGTGTTCAGCAGCGCCGCGGTCAACGGCGACCAGCTGGTGATCACATACACCGAAGCCAACACCCTGGACGCGGCCGCACTCGCGGGCAGCGCCGGCTTTACGGTGA
>NZ_AFAL01000646.1 GCF_000193225.1 Verminephrobacter aporrectodeae subsp. tuberculatae At4
TCACCTCACGCTCAGCCGCGCCGTGGCCAACGGGGAGACGGTGACCATCAGCTACGCCAAGCCCGCGACCGGCAATGGGGTGCAGGACACGGCCCACAACAACGCGGCGGACTTCAGCAGCCGGACTGTTATCAACACCACGCCGGACACCACACCCCCGGCGTTCAGCAGCGCCACGGTCACCGGCAACCAACTGGTGATCAGCTACACCGAAGCCAACACCCTGGACGCGACCGCGCTCGCGGGCAA
>NZ_AFAL01000645.1 GCF_000193225.1 Verminephrobacter aporrectodeae subsp. tuberculatae At4
CGATGTCGTCGGCGTCAAAGCCGGTGACGGGCTCGTTGAAGCTGAAGGTGACGGTAGTGGTTTCGCCCGGGGTGAGGACGGTGTCGCCCAAACTGATCACGACGCTGGGCGCCATGACGTCGATGTCGTAGGTGACCGTGGAGACGGCCTGGCCCACACCGGCGTTGCCTGCGGGGTTGGTCACGCCGGTGAGGTTGACGCTGATCTGGTTGCCCGTTGAGCTGTACTTGCCGGGGTTGTAGTATCCGGTCGCCCATATATCCCGCGAGGTTGGAGCCGTCAGCGTGACCGTCCAGGTGGTGCCGCCGTCGGTGCTGCGCAGGTTGGACAGCGTCGCGTAACCGCTCACGCGCAGGTCGTCGGTGGTAAAGCTGTCGGTCGCGATGGCTTCGGCGAAGCGGATGGTGACGGTGGTGCTCTCGCCAAGGCTCAGCTTGTCGTCGGCGATCGTGATCGGGTTGGTCGCTGCGAGCGTGGGGAGCCGGGTGCCTCCC
>NZ_AFAL01000644.1 GCF_000193225.1 Verminephrobacter aporrectodeae subsp. tuberculatae At4
CGCTGGCGTCCAAGCCGGTGACGGGCTCGTTGAAGATGAAGCGGACGGTCGTGCTCTCGCCCGCGGTGAGCGTGCTGTCGGCCAGCGTAATGGTGGCCGTGGGGCGCGTGGTGTGCACGCTGTAGTTGGCGCTGCTGGCGCTGCCGGTCCCGGCGTTGCCCGCGTCGTCGGTCACGCCGGCGAGGTTCACGCGGATGGTGTTCGTCCCGGCGTTGGCGTTGGCCGTGGGCGTGAAGGTCGCTGTCCAGACCGTGCGCTCGGCGTTGGCCGTGGGCGGGCTCAGCGTGCCGCTCGTGCACACGATGTCGCTGGCGTCAAAGCCGTTGACGGGCTCGTTGAAGCGGAAGCTGACGGTCGTGCTCTCGCC
>NZ_AFAL01000643.1 GCF_000193225.1 Verminephrobacter aporrectodeae subsp. tuberculatae At4
TCGCTGTCCAGACCGTGCGGTCGGCGTTGGGGGTGAGTGGGCTGAGCGTGCCGTTGGCGTTGGTGAGCACGACGTCGTCGTTTGCGAAGCCGTTGACGGGCTCGTTAAAGCGGAAGGTGACGGTGGTCGTTTCACCCACGGTCAGCGCGCTATCGGCCAGCGTGATGGTGGCCGTGGGACCGGTGGTGTCTGCGGGCCGGGTGTTCACGGTGTAGTTGTCGCTGCTGGCGGTGCCGACACCGG
>NZ_AFAL01000642.1 GCF_000193225.1 Verminephrobacter aporrectodeae subsp. tuberculatae At4
TAAGGGCTGCTCGCCAGGTTGACCCAGGTGCCGGTGCCGTCCTTCGCCCAGTAGCCGTTGACGCCCAGCGCCGGGTCCACGTACAGGCTGAACTTCTCGCTGCTGCTGCCTGTGAGCTGTGGCCAGTGGCCACTGTCCAGTGTGGCCTCGGAGCTGAGCAGCCCAAGGGGCATCTCCATCCCCTGGGGCAGTTGGGCGGGAGCGTCTTTTTGCTCCAGGCGGGTGATGCGGGCGCCGCTGTCCGGGTCCAGCTTGCCGTCCTGGCTGCCGACCACCAGGGTCACGGGGGTGCTGGCCG
>NZ_AFAL01000641.1 GCF_000193225.1 Verminephrobacter aporrectodeae subsp. tuberculatae At4
TGATCACCACCGGCGACCATCGCCCCAAAGTCACGGGCAACCAACTGGTGCTCAGCTTTGGCGACACGAGCCACCTGAACGCGGACCCGACCCGCAAGCCGGCGAACGGGGCCTTTACGGTGCTCGTGGATGGCGTCGCGAATGCCGTCACCCACGTCACCATCGATGCCCAAACCAAGACCGTCACGCTCACGCTCACCACGGCGGTCAGCAACGGCCAGTCGGTCACCGTCGCCTACACCGACCCCACGAGCGGCGACGACGCCAACGCGATACAGGACGCCACAGGCAACGACGCGGCCAGCTTTGCGGCCACCGCGGTAGTGAACAACACACGCGACACCACACCCCCGGTGATCCACAGCGCCGCAGTCACCGGCGACCAGCTGGTGCTCACGTACACCGAATCCAACAGCCTGGACCCGGCCGCGCTC
>NZ_AFAL01000640.1 GCF_000193225.1 Verminephrobacter aporrectodeae subsp. tuberculatae At4
GGGGCGCTTGGTGTCCACGCTGTAGTTGGCGCTGTCTGCCCTGCCGATGCCGGCGTTGCCTGCGTCGTCGCGCACGCCGGCGAGGTTCACGCGGATGGTATTGGTTGCGGCGTTGGTGTTGGCCGTGGGCGTGAGGGTCGCCGTCCAGACCGTGCGGTCGGCGCTCGCCGTGGGCCAACTCAGCGTGCCGCTCGTGCACAGGATGTCGCTGGCGTCAAAGTCTTCTACGGGTTCGCTGAAGCGGATGGTGACGGTTGTGGTTTTGTCCGCGGTGAGCGCGGTATCGGCCAGCGTGATGGTCGCCGTGGGGCGTGTGGTGTCCACG
>NZ_AFAL01000639.1 GCF_000193225.1 Verminephrobacter aporrectodeae subsp. tuberculatae At4
CGATGCAGGCCATGGCCTTGACCAGCCAGGCCGCCTGCCACTGCTGCTTGAGCGCGCGGCGGGTGCTCAGCGATTCGGCGCGGCGCAGCGCAGCGGGGGTGTTCACCTGCGCGTGCTCGAACAGGGTCGGGTCGAGCGCGATTCCGGGGTTGCGGATGGTCATGGGGAGGGGGGCGGGTGTTCGGGGCGGGCTCAGCTGCGCCCGCTGTGGTGG
>NZ_AFAL01000638.1 GCF_000193225.1 Verminephrobacter aporrectodeae subsp. tuberculatae At4
GGCGGTGACCAACAGCACGTCGGCGCCACCGGACACCCAGCCCCCCACGCTGGCGGCGACCAACCCGATCACGATCGGCGACAACAAACTGGCCCGTGACGAAAGCACCACCGTCACCATCCGCTTCTCCGAAGCCATCGCTGCCAGCAGTTTCAGCCTCGATGACCTGACCGCGGAGGGGGCCGGCGCGAGGCTGTCCAACCTGCAAACCACCGACGGCGGCACGACCTGGACGGTCACGCTGGCGGCCCCGAGTCTCGAGGATTACATACAGGCATCCCCTGACATCCCCAACTCGACGAACAACAAGATCCGCGTGAACCTGGCCGGAATCACCGACCTCGCGGGCAACACCGGGGTGGGCACAGCGGACTCCACGGTCCGCTACGACATCGACCTTCGGCCCCCCGTCGCCACCATCACGCT
>NZ_AFAL01000637.1 GCF_000193225.1 Verminephrobacter aporrectodeae subsp. tuberculatae At4
GCGGTCGGGGGCTTTGGAATAGACGACGTAACCTTGACTGGCGGCAGCGTGAGCGCGGTGACCGCAGTGAGCCCGGGCGCAGACGGCAGCAGCGACACCTGGCAGGTGACGATAGCCGGGGGCACAGGAACAGCCGCGAGCAACGGCATCACGGTGAACCTTGCAGGGGTGCGCGATATTGCGGGCAACGCAGGTGTTGGTACGACGACCGTGCCGGGCCTGAGCTACAGCATAGACAACACGGTGCCCACGGCAACCATTACGCTCAGCGACAACCGGCTGGCAGCAGGAGAAACGGCCGAGGTCACGATCGCGTTCAGCGAGAGAGTCACTGGATTTGAGCTCGAAGACCTTGCAGTGGGCAATGGCACGCTGAGCAATCTCAGGGCCAACGCCGACGGAAGGACCTGGACGGCCACGCTGACCCCGACGGCCACGGGCGCCGAAGGAGCCGAGTTCAACGTCACGCT
>NZ_AFAL01000636.1 GCF_000193225.1 Verminephrobacter aporrectodeae subsp. tuberculatae At4
ACGCTCACCACGAAAGCCGTCGTGACCGGTGGTGCGCTGCTGCCGTCCAGCGGCTCGCTGAACGTGAGCACCAACCGGTCGCCGTTGACCGTGGCGCTGCGGAACAGCGGGGGCGTGGTGTCCTCCGTCCGGGTGTCCACGGTGTAGGTGGCGCTGCTGGCGGTGCCGGTACCGGAGCGGCCTGCCAGGTTGGCTACGCCGGCCAGGTTGACGCGGATGGTGTTGGTCGCGACATTGACGTTGGTATTGGGTGTGAAGGTGGCGGT
>NZ_AFAL01000635.1 GCF_000193225.1 Verminephrobacter aporrectodeae subsp. tuberculatae At4
CACCTGGGTGAACCTGGCGAGCAGCCCTTACGGCGGCAAGATGGTGGACGAAGGCGGGCGGCTGCGGCTGGACTTCACGATCACCGACGGCGGAGCGTTCGACGCCGACGGCCAGGCCAACGGCAGCATCAGCGCGCCCGGCGCCGCAGCGCAGATGCCGCTGTCCATCGTGGGCCAGGCGTCGGACATGGCGCATGACGGGTTCTGGTTCTGAAAGAGATGGTGAACGAAGGCGGCCGCGGCTGGACTTCCCGATCGCCGATGGCAATGCCAACGGCCCCAGCACCGGACAAGCACCGGATGGGGCGCACGGCAGGCTCTGACGGTCTTGGGACCAGCCTGCCGGGACCCTTCCCCGTTGATTCCACTGCGGGACGCTTGCCGCCGAAGCGGCTTACCCGATCGGCATAAAGCTCACCGTTTGTCACGTTATGATACG
>NZ_AFAL01000634.1 GCF_000193225.1 Verminephrobacter aporrectodeae subsp. tuberculatae At4
CAGCTGATTACCACCGGCGGCGGATTCCAGGCCCCTGCGATCAGCGGCTATACCGGTGATGTGGTGCTCCGATTCAGCGACGCGAACAACCTGCACACGGACCCGGCCCGCAAGCCGGCCGCCGGGGACTTCACGGTGCTCGTGGATGGGGTCGCCAAGACGGTCACCAGTGTCACCGTGAATTCAACGGCCAAGAGCATCGACTTGTCGTTCGCCAC
>NZ_AFAL01000633.1 GCF_000193225.1 Verminephrobacter aporrectodeae subsp. tuberculatae At4
TGGCGAATACCGTCACGAATGTCCGCATCAATGGAATCTCCAAGGACATGATCCTGACGCTGACCACCCCCATAGCGCATGGTCAGCGCGGCGTGACCGTTGCCTACAACGACAGCACGCCCGCCGACAACAAGGGCATACAGGACACAGCCGGCAATCGCCTGACCAGCATCCCGACCACGGCGGTGGACAACCTCGTACTGGACAGAACGCCCCCGGTGATCCACAGCGCCACAGTCACCGGCAACCAACTGGTGCTCACGTACACCGAAGCGGGCA
>NZ_AFAL01000632.1 GCF_000193225.1 Verminephrobacter aporrectodeae subsp. tuberculatae At4
GGTGTAGCTCACGGTCACGGTGGTCTCCGCGCTGGTCACGGCGCGGCTCAGCGTCAGCGTCACGGTCTTGCCCGATACGGCCACGCTGTTCACGCTGATGGCCGCATTGCCTGCGCTGCTGACCGCAAAGGCCGAGGCGGCGGCGGTGTTGGCGGCGTCCAGGTTGCCCTCGTCGATGTAGGTGAGCACCAGCTGGCTGCCGTTGACCGTGGCGCTGCTGAACTCCGGGGCCGTGGTGTCCGACCGGGTGTCCACGGTGTAGTTGGCGCTGGTGATCGTGCTCGTCGCGCTATTGCCCGCTTGGTCCCGCACACCGCTCATGTTCACGCCGATGGTGTTG
>NZ_AFAL01000631.1 GCF_000193225.1 Verminephrobacter aporrectodeae subsp. tuberculatae At4
GCTCCCGCGCCAACTCCGACTCCTTCCCTGAGTCCTTCTCCAGCGCCCTCACCGTCCCCGACTCCCGCTCCGGCTCCCTCCCCTCCAGCGCCATCTCCGGCTCCCTCCCCTCCAGCGCCATCTCCTGCTCCCGCCACCCCAGCGCCATCTCCTGCTCCCGCCACCCCAGCGCCATCTCCTGCTCCTGCCACCCCAGCGCCCTCTCCCGCTCCCGCCGCTCCAGCGCCATCTCCTGCTCCCGCCACTCCAGCGCCATC
>NZ_AFAL01000630.1 GCF_000193225.1 Verminephrobacter aporrectodeae subsp. tuberculatae At4
GCGGCTGCGGTGTTCGCGGGATCCAGGTTGCTCGCGTCGGTGTAGGTCAGCGTCAGTTGGTTGCCGGTGACCTTGGGGCGATGGTCGCCGGTGGTGATCAGCACCGGGGGCGTGGTGTCTGCTGCCGACGTGCTGTGGGTCACGGCCTGGTTGCTGAAGCTCACTGCATCGTTGCTTGCCGCGTCCTGAATGACGTTGTTGCCGCTTGTGGGCTTGGTGTAGCTCACGGTCACGGTCTCCGCGCTGGCCACGGCGCGGCTCAGCGTCAGCGTCACGGTCTTGCCCGATACCGCCACGCTGTTCACGCTGATGGCCGCATTGCCTGCGCTGCTGACCGCAAAGGCCGAGGCGGCTGCGGTGTTCACGGCGTCCAGGTTGCTCGCGTCGGTGTAGGTCAGCGTCAGTTGGTTGCCGGTGACCTTG
>NZ_AFAL01000629.1 GCF_000193225.1 Verminephrobacter aporrectodeae subsp. tuberculatae At4
CGCAGCATCCAGGCGGCGGCGAGCCCGCTCGCGGCCATCGCGGCCACCAAGCACGGCGCGTGCAAGGCGTATCCGACCAGCGCCAGCGGCGCGAAACACCACAGGGCCGCCGCGGCCAGCGCCTGGCCGGATGGCTTCCCGGCGAGTGGCCGGCTCCTGGAGCGCGCGGCGTCGCCCACGTGGGGCAGGCGGCGCATGATGAGCAGGGGCCACAGGCGCGACAGCACATGCGCCCCGGCCAAGGCCACGAGCGCGCTGCGCAGGCCGTGCGCGCCCAGCAGCGCCAGCAGGCCGAGTTTGGCCAGGAGCGCGAGC
>NZ_AFAL01000628.1 GCF_000193225.1 Verminephrobacter aporrectodeae subsp. tuberculatae At4
ACGTTGGTGTGCGTCCCCGTGCTGCTCCCGTTGGGCCCGGCGATCTCGCGCGCGCTGGTCTGCGTCGTCGTGCGCAAGATGACGTCGCGCGCGTTGAAGGCGATGTGGCTCGACGGACCCAGGCCCTGCACCACGCCGCCGGCGTTGTCCAGCGTCTGCTGCGCGGCCACGGTGATCGCGTTGCCGGCCAGGGTCCCCGTATTCACGACGTTCTGGCCCGTGATCGTCAGCCTGCCGTCGCCCGCGAG
>NZ_AFAL01000627.1 GCF_000193225.1 Verminephrobacter aporrectodeae subsp. tuberculatae At4
CGGCGTTCGCCGTGGGCGGGCTCAGCGTGCCGCTGGGGCACACGATGTCGCTGGTGTCAAAGTCGTTGACGGGCTCGTTGAAGCGGAAGCTGACTGTTGTGCTCTCGCCCGCGGTGAGCGCGCTGTCGGCCAGCGTGATGGTGGCCGTGGGGCGCTCGGTGTCCACGCTGTAGTTGGTGCTGACGGCGCTGCCGATCCCGGCATTGCCCGCTTCGTCGTGCACGCCGGCGAGGTTTACGCGGATGGTATTCACCGGGGCGCTGACGTTGGCCGTGGGCGTGAAGGTGGCCGTCCAGAGCGTGCGCTCGGTGTTCGCCGTGG
>NZ_AFAL01000626.1 GCF_000193225.1 Verminephrobacter aporrectodeae subsp. tuberculatae At4
TGCAATACGGCCCGCGCGCGAAGGCCGCAGCCGTGCACCTGAACCAGTACCAGATGCTGCCACTCAAGCGCACGGGGCAAGTGATGGGCGATCTCTTTGACATGCCCATGTCCGAGGCAACGATTCTGAGTGCCAACGCTGAGGCTGCCCAGGTGCTGGCACCCACAGTCACGGCCATCGCGCAGGAGTTGGTGAACCAGCCAATCGTGCACGCCGACGAGACGGGCCTGCGCGTGAACAAATCGCTGCACTGGCTGCACGCGCTGGTCACCGAGAAGCTGACTTGGCTGGGGCGACATGAGAAACGTGGCATGACAGCGTTCGTCGAGCATGGCTTCCTGCCCCTGTTCAAAGG
>NZ_AFAL01000625.1 GCF_000193225.1 Verminephrobacter aporrectodeae subsp. tuberculatae At4
CGCCGCCAGCCTGTGCGCCGAAGAAGTGCGGCGCTACCTGCAGGGCGAAGCCCCGGCGCACCCCTGCTGAAACAGCGATGGCGCAGCAGCCCCCAAGCCCGGCGCCCGCAGCGCACGACCCGACCTGGTTGAACTGTGCGCAGCGCAGCCGCGACCTCGCTGCGGCGGGCGCCGGCTGCGCCGACCTGCTGGTGATCGGCGCCGGCGTCACCGGCGCCGGCGCCGCGCTCG
>NZ_AFAL01000624.1 GCF_000193225.1 Verminephrobacter aporrectodeae subsp. tuberculatae At4
GGCGTGAAGGTGGCCGTCCAGGTTCGGCCGTCGGCGCTGAGTACGAGGTCGCTGAGCGTGCCGTTGGTCCCCCCGTCCACGTCATCGAGCGTGAAGCCGTTGACGGGTTTGTTGAAGGCGATGATGACGGTCGCCTTTTCTCCCGTCGTGAGGCGCTCATCGGTCAGCGTGACGCTTGCGCTCAGGCCGGATGTCTGGCCCGTGGTGCCGGGCCGGGTGTCAATGGTGTAGTTGCTGCTGACGGAGGTGCTGTTGGTACCCCACTATTGCCCGCCAAGTCCGCCACGCCGTTCAATCTGACGCGGATTTTGTTCTCGGCATCGTTGATATTCGCTGCGGGCGTGAAGGTGGCGGTCCAAGTCCTGCTGTCATCTCCGAGGGCGGTCAGCGGACCCAGCGTGCCGTTGGCCCGTGTCAGGTCGATGTCGTCGGCGTCAAAGCCGGTGACGGGCTCGTTGAAGCTGAAGGTGACGGTGGT
>NZ_AFAL01000623.1 GCF_000193225.1 Verminephrobacter aporrectodeae subsp. tuberculatae At4
GTGAGCTTCAGCAACCAGGTCGTCACCAACAGCACGCCTGCGTCAGCAGACACCACGCCCCCGCAGCTGATCACCACCGGCGACGATCGCCCCAGGGTCGTCACGGGCAATTTGTTGGCGCTCAACTTCAGCGACCAGAGCAACATGGTCGCAGCCTTGGACCGCCTGCCAGCCAACGGGGATTTCACCGTGCTCGTCGATGGCGTGGCGAATA
>NZ_AFAL01000622.1 GCF_000193225.1 Verminephrobacter aporrectodeae subsp. tuberculatae At4
GTGACGGGCTCGCTGAAGGCGAAGGTGACGGTGGTGGTTTCGCCTATCTTGAGGCGGGTGTTGGCCAGCGTGATGTTCAGATGGATGCTCATGGTGCTTTTCGTGGTGGGTGGGTGTTGGATGGGGTTTGGGCGCATGCCCTCCGTGGGCATGCGCCGGTGATGGGCGTTACTTCATGGGGGCTGGTTTTGGCAAGCCGCGATGGATGGGCACCCCGCTCCCAAGGTGCGCAGAAAAAGGCAGCGCACCATGGGTCCGTGGGCTGCATGTGCAAGCCCGGAGAAAAGCCGGTGCTTGGCCTTGCTTCATGGGAATGGGTGCGGGCA
>NZ_AFAL01000621.1 GCF_000193225.1 Verminephrobacter aporrectodeae subsp. tuberculatae At4
TGTACGTGAGCACCAGTTGGTTGCCGGTGACCGTGGCGGTGTTGATCTCCGGGGCCGTGGTGTCGGCTGCTGGCGTGTTGTTGAGCACCGCGGTGGCCGCAAAGCTGGCCGCGTCTTGGCCGTAAATGTCCTGTATTGCGTAGGTGTCGTCGTAGGCCTGTCTGGGGTCGTTGTAGGCGACGGTCACTGACTGGCCCTGGGTGACAGCGGTGGCCAGCGTCAGCGTCACGGTCTTGGCCTCGGCATTCACGACGACGTCGCGGACGGCCCGGGCGGTGCCAGCGACGAGCACCGTAAAAGCCCCCGTGGCCGGCTTGTTGGTCGCGTCCAGGTTGCTGGCGTCAATGAAACTGAGCACCAGTTGGTCGCCGTTGACCCTGGGGCGTTGCGTCTCGTCAGTGGTGATCAA
>NZ_AFAL01000620.1 GCF_000193225.1 Verminephrobacter aporrectodeae subsp. tuberculatae At4
CCGCAGCGCACACGCCCAGGCACAGGCCAAGCCCGGGAACCCAGAATCCGACAACACCCTGCCCGGCGCGCTGGGCTTGGCAGCGGACCCGCAGGCGCTCATGGACCAACGCTACCTGTGGGATACGCGCGGCAACCTGCTGCACCGCGAGGACCGCGCGGGAGAGTCCGGGCGCAGCAGCTACGCCTACGACGCACGCAACCGCCTGGTCGCCGGAGTGCAGGCGCAAGGGCAGAAAAACAAGTCAACCGCTACCACTACGACCCCAACGAGCGGCGCGT
>NZ_AFAL01000619.1 GCF_000193225.1 Verminephrobacter aporrectodeae subsp. tuberculatae At4
TCGCAAGCGGCGGCGGCCGCACAAGGAATTCCCTGGCAGATCGGCGTTCCGCGCAGCCTCGCGGCAACGGCCACCGCGCAGGGCACACGCGCGCAACTGCGCTGGCAACCCGCCCCGGGCGGCATGCAGCGTGCATCCATCAGCTTTACCTCAGAGGGCGCATGGGGCTGCGCCCGGGCCTGCTGGTGCGTAGTCTGCCGGCAAACACCA
>NZ_AFAL01000618.1 GCF_000193225.1 Verminephrobacter aporrectodeae subsp. tuberculatae At4
GCCAGCACCTGGGCAGCCTCAGCGTTGGCACTCAGAATCGTTGCCTCGGACATGGGCATGTCAAAGAGATCGCCCATCACTTCACCCGTGCGCTTGAGTGGCAGCATCTGGTACTGGTTCAGGTGCACGGCTGCGGCCTTCGCGCGCGGGCCGTATTGCACCGCGGTGGTGACGTCCGCAGGGAATGCGCCACGGTGGGTCTTGCCGCAGTTGCAGATCCATTGCAGTACGCGGTGCTCGATGACTTGGTAGCGCAAATCGGGCAGATCGTGGACCTGCCGGGCCTCAACCACGCTAGCCTGACCCAAGGAACCGTGGCAGACATCGCAATGCTCGGGCGGCGCATGGGTGACGACCACATTGGGCTCGGCCACTTGGCACAGGGTATGACCCTTGTGCCCCTTCTGCCCGCCGACCGGCCGTTGCCCGGCCTTGCGCAATGACTTGGGTTGGGGTTTGTTGAGCCCATCGCTCGAGGGTGGCTT
>NZ_AFAL01000617.1 GCF_000193225.1 Verminephrobacter aporrectodeae subsp. tuberculatae At4
ACGACGCGAATCAGAAGCGAACCAGTGTCACCCAAGGCGTCACCAAGAGGCTCCTCGTCGTTTCGTGTGGAAACCAACATGCACAATAGCCGCTGGTAGTGGACGCCAGCGGGCAGGTCGCCTCGGGCCTGTCCACAGGTCCACCAAGTTGATGTTGAACATGGGAGTGTCTGATGGGTGTTGAACTGGAAGCGCTGTTCACCAATGCGCTGGGGCTGCAAGCGCCGTGGGTTGTCGAGAACGTCAAACTCAACACCACCGACCGCCGGATCGACTTCGAGATTGGCTGCCAAG
>NZ_AFAL01000616.1 GCF_000193225.1 Verminephrobacter aporrectodeae subsp. tuberculatae At4
GGTAATGGCGGTGCCCGTGGTGCTGTTGACCGTAAAGCCTGCGTTGCCCGCGAGCGCGGTTGCGTCCAGGGTATTGGCTTCGGTGTAGCTGATCACCAGCTGGTTGTCGCGGACCGTGGCGCTGCTGAACTCCGGGGGTGTGGTGTCCGGTGTGGTGTTGGTAACAGCCCGGCTGCTGAAGTCCGCCGCGTTGTTGTGGGCCGCGTCCTGCACCCCATTGCCGGTCGCGGGTTTGGCGTAGCTGATCGTCACCGTCTCCCCGTTGACCACGGCGCGGTTTAGCGTCAGCGTGACGGTCTTGGCCGTTGCGCTCACCACGGCGCTGCTCACGGTAATGGCGGTGCCCGCGGTGCTGTTGACCGTAAAGCCTGCGTTGCCCGTGAGCGCGGTTGCGTCCAGGGCGTTGGCTTCGGTGTAGCTGATCACCAGCTGGTTGTCG
>NZ_AFAL01000615.1 GCF_000193225.1 Verminephrobacter aporrectodeae subsp. tuberculatae At4
TGTTCGCCACCGAGGGACGTGAGCACAAGACGGTACTCGATTTTGTTGACGATCTGAAGGCCCATGGTGGCGACAGCGAGCAGGTCAAGCATGTGTGCATGGACATGAGCGCGGCCTACGCCAAGGGAGTGGGGTTGGCGTTGCCGCAGGCGCAGATCAGCTACGACCGCATCTCGTTATACACAAGCCCCCCACATGAGCTATGCTACCTATTTCATAGCGAAAGCACACAATGAGCTGGACAGTCACGGAATTC
>NZ_AFAL01000614.1 GCF_000193225.1 Verminephrobacter aporrectodeae subsp. tuberculatae At4
TGCTGCGCTTCAACGATGCAAACCCACTGGACGCGACCCTGGAGCACAAGCCGGCGGGCGATGCCTTTACGGTGCGCGTCGGCAGCGCGGCGAACGCCGTCACCGCGGTCGCCGTGGACGCGCAGGCCAAGACCGTCACGCTCACGCTGAGCACCCCCGTGGCGCATGGTCAGAGCGTGACCGTTGCCTACAGCGACCCCACGGCCAACGACGATGTCCGCGCGATACAGGACGCTGCCGGCAACGACGTGGCCAGCTTCGCGGCCACCGCCGTGCGCAACGACACGCCAG
>NZ_AFAL01000613.1 GCF_000193225.1 Verminephrobacter aporrectodeae subsp. tuberculatae At4
CCAAGTACAGCGTGGACACGCGTTCCGGCAACACCACAGGCCCTACGGCCACGATCACGCTGGCCGACACCACGCTCACTGCGGGAGAAACGACGACCGTCACCTTCCGCTTCAGCGAGGCCGTCAGCGGCTTTGCGGCCGACGACGTCGTGCTCACCGACGCCAACGGCACGCTGGGCCCGCTCACGGCCGCGGCAGACGGCAGAACCTGGACGGCGACCTTCACGCC
>NZ_AFAL01000612.1 GCF_000193225.1 Verminephrobacter aporrectodeae subsp. tuberculatae At4
CAGGGGCAGCGGTGGCCTCAGCGCTGCTCTTGAGCACCATGGAGTCATCCTGCGCCTCGTCCGCCTTGTCGTGGTCCGTGTCCTGCGCCACTTTGCTCTCCGAGTCGGTGCTGCTCTGGTCGTCGTTCAGCACCTGCTCCTCGGCCTTGGCCGCAGGGGCAACGGTGGCTTCAGCGCTGCTCTTGAGCACCATGAAGTCACCCTGCTCCTCGTCCGCCTTGTGTGCGGTGTCCGGGAGGATCATGGCTTTGGCGGTGCTGGACGCGGGCGGTTTGGTGTTCACGCCATCGTTGTGCGGCATCTTGGATGTGAGGTCGCTGATATCAACTTTCGGCATCTTGGATGTGAGGTCGCTGATATCAACTTTCGGCATCTTGGATG
>NZ_AFAL01000611.1 GCF_000193225.1 Verminephrobacter aporrectodeae subsp. tuberculatae At4
TCACTGCGACCGCCGTGGATGGGGCGGCCAAGACCGTCACGCTGACGCTGAGCACCCCCGTGGTGCATGGTCAGAGCGTGACCGTTGCCTACACCGACCCCACGACCTACAACGACGGGAATGCAATCCAGGACATCCTCGGCAACGACGTGGCCAGCTTCGCGGCCACGTCGGTGACCAACAACGCGCCAGCGCCACCAGACACCACGCCCCCGGTGCTCAGCAGCGCCGCGGTCAACGGCAACCAACTGGTGCT
>NZ_AFAL01000610.1 GCF_000193225.1 Verminephrobacter aporrectodeae subsp. tuberculatae At4
ACCATCGTGCAAGACCTCAAACGCGACCTGGTGGGATTGAGCCAGCTACGCACGGGCAACGGAATCGAGGCGCACTACCAGCGCAGCCAAGAAGGCGTACTGGCGCGCGTCGTGTATCGCCGGACGCAGCCAATGCAAACGGCGCGGCGCGCGGCCGCGGCAGAACTGCTGGGCGAAACCAGCCAACTGCTGCTGGGAGTCCGCAGCGCACACGC
>NZ_AFAL01000609.1 GCF_000193225.1 Verminephrobacter aporrectodeae subsp. tuberculatae At4
AGCCTGCGTTGCCCGTGAGCGCAGCCGCGTCCAGGGTGTTCGCTTCCGTGTACGTGAGCACCAGTTCGTCGCCGGTGACCGTGGCGGTGTGGATCACCGGGGCCGTGGTGTCCGGTGTGTTGTTGCTAATCGCCTGGTCGCTGAAGTTTTCTGCGGCGTTGCCGGCGGCATCCTGGACCCCATTGCCGGTCGCGGGTTTGGCGTAGCTGACGCTCAGCACCTCTGCGTTGGCCACGGCGCGGCTGAGCGTGAGCGTGACGGTCTTGAGCGTTGCGTTCACCACGGCGCTGCTCACGGTGATGGCCGTGCCCGTGGTGCTGCTGACCGTAAAG
>NZ_AFAL01000608.1 GCF_000193225.1 Verminephrobacter aporrectodeae subsp. tuberculatae At4
CTCACGAACCAGACGGTGGCGAACACCACCACAGCCGACACCACGGCCCCGGTGCTGGACAGCGCCACGGTGAATGGACAGACTCTGGTGCTCAGCTACGACGACGCGAGTGTCCTGGGCCTGGACGCGACCCATACGGCGGGCGCTGCGGCCTTTGCGGTGAGCAGCAGCAGTGGCCTGGCCATCACCGTGAACAACGCCGCGGTGAATGCCACGGACAAGACCGTCACGCTGACGCTTAGCCGTGCCGTGGACAGGATCGAGACGCTGAGCGTCAGCTACACCAAGCCCGCGACCGGCAACGCCGTCATACAGGACGCAGCCGGCAACGACGCGGACAACCTCACGAGCCAGGCG
>NZ_AFAL01000607.1 GCF_000193225.1 Verminephrobacter aporrectodeae subsp. tuberculatae At4
CCACGGGTCACCTACGACATCGACACCATGGCGCCCCTCGCCGCCATCACGCTGGGCGACACCGTCCTCACCCCGGGCGAAACCACTACCGTCACCTTCAGCTTCAACGAGCCCGTCACCGGCTTTGACGCCGACGACATCGACCTGACACGGGCCAACGGCACGCTGGGTCCGCTGACCGCCATCGGAGATGACAGGAGGACTTGGACCGCCACCTTCACGCCCGCAGCGAATGTCAACGATGCCGAGAACAAAATCCGCGTCAGATTGGACGGCGTGGCGGACTTGGCGGGCAA
>NZ_AFAL01000606.1 GCF_000193225.1 Verminephrobacter aporrectodeae subsp. tuberculatae At4
CACCCTGGCGCTTAGCCGCGCCGTGGACAGGAACGAGGTGGTGACCGTCAACTACACCCAGCCCGCAACCGGCAACGCCGTCATACAGGACGCAGCCGGCAACAACGCAGCCAATCTCACAGACCAGGCGGTGACGAACAAATCCGCAGCCGACACCACGGCCCCCGTGTTCAGCACCGCCAGCGTCAGCGGCCGCTCCCTCACGCTCACCTACACCGAGGCCAGCATCCTGGGCCTGGACGCAACC
>NZ_AFAL01000605.1 GCF_000193225.1 Verminephrobacter aporrectodeae subsp. tuberculatae At4
TGTCGGCCAGCGCGATGGTCGCCGTGGGGCGCACGGTATCCACGGAGTAGTTGGTGCTGATGGCGCTGCCGGTCCCGGCGTTGCCTGCGTCGTCGGCCACGCCGCTGAGGTTCGCACGGAGGGTGTTCGTCGGCGCGCTGGTGTTGGCCGTGGGCGTGAAGATCGCCGTCCAGACCGTGCGCTCGGCGTTCGCCGTGGGCGCGCTCAGCGTGCC
>NZ_AFAL01000604.1 GCF_000193225.1 Verminephrobacter aporrectodeae subsp. tuberculatae At4
GCCGTGCTCAGCGTGAGCGTGACGGTCTTGGCTTGGGGCTCGACGGTGACGTTGGTGACGGCATTCGCGACGCCATTGACAAGCACCGTAAAGGCTCCGCTCGCCGGCTTGTGGGCCGCGTCCGCGTCCAGGTTGCCCGTGTCGCTAAAGCCAAGCACCAGCTGGTTGCCAGTGACCTTGGGGCGATGGTCGTCGGTGGTGATCAGCTCCGGGGGCGTGGTGTCTGCTGGCGCTGGCGTGGTGTTGGTCACCTCGGTAGCAGCAAAGCTGGCCGCGTCGTTGCCGGTGGCGTCCTGTATGGCGTTGGCGTCGTTCCCGGTTGTGGGGTCGGTGTAGGCGA
>NZ_AFAL01000603.1 GCF_000193225.1 Verminephrobacter aporrectodeae subsp. tuberculatae At4
GGATTCGCTCAAAGCCTGCGCCGGATCGCCTTCCCGGACCTGCCAGTGCCCAACTACACGACCCTGAGCCGTCGCGCGCAAAGCCTGCAAGTCGTCTTGCCCGCGCTGCGCCCGAGCGAACCACTGCACTTGGCCGTCGACAGCACGGGCCTCAAGCTCTACGGCGAGGGCGAATGGAAGGTGCGCACACACGGTTGGTCCAAGCGCCGCACCTGGCGCAAGGTCCATCTGGCGATGGACACAAAGACCGGCCAGATTTGCGCGGCGCTGATGACCCACCA
>NZ_AFAL01000602.1 GCF_000193225.1 Verminephrobacter aporrectodeae subsp. tuberculatae At4
CATGGCCGCCAGCCATCTGGCGTAAAACCCGGCGGCACGTGTTAACCCATTTCGTTATACACAGCTCCCCCGAGCCTGAAGCTCGCGACAGAACCTGATGCCAGCGGCAAAGTCAAGAATGCGCTGCATTCCCAGCCAGATGGTCTTGACTCCGGGCTCACCATCGCACTTTCGCGCAAGAAAGCCCCCCAGCCTGGCAATCAGCCGCACCACCTCGTTGAGCGTGGGCGGCTCCTTGGGCAACTCTTGCTTGTTCAGGATGTACGCCGCTTTCCATTC
>NZ_AFAL01000601.1 GCF_000193225.1 Verminephrobacter aporrectodeae subsp. tuberculatae At4
TTGACGCTGATGGTATTGGTCGCGTCGTTGACGTTGGCCGTGGGTGTGAAGGTCGCTGTCCAGGTTTTGCCGTCGGCATTGGCCGTGAGCGTGCCCAGCGTGCCGTTGGCGTCGGTGAGCACGATGTCCTCGCGCGTGAAGCCGGTGACGGGCTCGCTGAAGGCGAAGGTGACGGTGGTGGTTTCGCCGACGGTGAGCGCGCTGTCGGCCAGGGTGATCGTGGCGGTGGGGCGAACGAGGTCAATGTCGAAGGGGACATCATCGAAAACTATCAGCCCCCTTACACCACCCGCATTGCCCGCGATATCGGTCACGGAATCTCCAGCCATGACGAGGTTATTGCCAGTCGATGAGGTACCGGAAGTTGGGGCAGTGAGCGTGAACTGCCAAGTAATGCCGTCGGTGGTACGCAGGTTGGACAATGTGCCGGGATTGGCGGTGGGCCTGATGGTAAAGCCAAGACTCATCTCCAGAGTGAGACTGTCCCGATTGAGCGCTTCGGAGAAGGTGAGGGTGATGGTGGTTGATTCGCCGGCGCAGAGCTTGGGGTCCGCGATGGTGA
>NZ_AFAL01000600.1 GCF_000193225.1 Verminephrobacter aporrectodeae subsp. tuberculatae At4
CTGATCATCACCGGCGACACGACGCGCCCCAAGGTCAACGGCAACCAACTGGTGCTCAGCTTTAGCGACACGGGCAACCTGGACGCGGACCCGACCCACACACCCGCCAACGGAGCCTTTACGGTCCTCGTGGATAGCGTCGCGAACGCCGTCACCAACGTCGCCATCAATGCCGAAGCCAAAACCGTCACGCTCACGCTGACCACAGCGGTCACC
>NZ_AFAL01000599.1 GCF_000193225.1 Verminephrobacter aporrectodeae subsp. tuberculatae At4
ACTGAGCCGCGCCGCGGCCCACCGGGAGAGTCTGAGCCTCAGCTACACCAAACCCGCGACCGGCGCCGTGGTGCAGGACGTGGCCGGCAACGACGCGGTGGACGTCATCAACCTGTTTGTAACCAACGACACGCCAGTAGACAGCACGCCCCCGGTGATCGAAACCACCACGGTCAACGGCAACCAACTGACGCTGACCTACACCGACGCGAGCAACCTGGATGTCGTGAACACCGCAGCCGCCTCGGCCTATGCGGTCAGCAGCGCAGGCAACGCGGCCATCAGCGTGAGCAGTGTGGCGGTATCGGCCAAGACCGTGACGCTGACGCT
>NZ_AFAL01000598.1 GCF_000193225.1 Verminephrobacter aporrectodeae subsp. tuberculatae At4
CACCGCGGGCGAGACCACAACCGTCACCATCACCTTCAGCGAGCCCGTCACCGGCTTGGACGCCAGCGACATCGTGTGCCCGGGCGGCACGCTGAGCACGCCCACGGCGAACACCGAGCGCACGGTCTGGACGGCGACATTCACGCCCACGGCCAACGTCAGCGCCCGGGCCAATACCATCCGTGTGAACCTCAGCGGCGTGCGCGACGACGCGGGCAACGCCGGGACCGGCAGCGCCAGCAGCGACAACTACTCCGTGGACACCCGGCCGGCAGACACCACCGGCCCCACGGCCACCATCACGCTGGCCGACAGCGCGCTCACC
>NZ_AFAL01000597.1 GCF_000193225.1 Verminephrobacter aporrectodeae subsp. tuberculatae At4
TCGAGCCCGGAATACACGGTGCCGTACACGCGGCCCGTGGCGCCCGCGGGGGCTGCGCGCTTGATCAGCATGTCCCGCGAGGGGCCTGCCAGCCCCGTTCCCAGCCCCGCCACCGAGGCCAGCAGCAGCGCCGCCAGGCCCGGCAAAAAGCCCATTCCCACGAGCATCAGCCCCGCTGCCGAGCCCAGCAGGCTGAGCGCGATGGTCTTCTCCAGCCGCTGCACGCGACCCACGAGAAAGCCCCCCGCGAG
>NZ_AFAL01000596.1 GCF_000193225.1 Verminephrobacter aporrectodeae subsp. tuberculatae At4
GGGCATCGACGAGACCAGTATGCGCCGGGGACAGAACTACATCACCGTCGTGCATGACCTCGATGCCAAACGACTGCTGTTCGCCACCGAGGGACGCGATCACAAGACGGTGCTCGATTTTGTTGACGATCTGAAGGCCCATGGTGGCGACAGCGAGCAGGTCAAGCATGTGTGCATGGACATGAGCGCGGCCTACGCCAAGGGAGTGGGGTTGGCGTTGCCGCAGGCGCAGATCAGCTACGACCG
>NZ_AFAL01000595.1 GCF_000193225.1 Verminephrobacter aporrectodeae subsp. tuberculatae At4
GCCGGCAGCGTCCTGGACCATAGGGTCGGATGCGGGCTTGGCGTATTTGAGGACCACGACCTCGTCGCGGGCCACGGCACGGCTGAGCGTGAGCGTGACGGTCTTGGCCGTCGCATCCACCACGGCGCGGGTGACGGTGATGTCCGCGCCCCTGAGGCTCCTGACCGTAAAGCCGGCGTTGCCCGCGAGCGTGGTCCCGTCGAGGTTATTGGCTTCGGTATAGGTGATCACCAGATGGCTGCCAGTGACCACGGCGGTGCTGA
>NZ_AFAL01000594.1 GCF_000193225.1 Verminephrobacter aporrectodeae subsp. tuberculatae At4
CTACGAATACGACTTCCGCGACATCTTCTATTCCCGGCCAGAAACCGCGCTCGGCCTGGAGATGGACGAATGCGCGCTGGCCGTGGTGCAGGACGCGCACTACAAATACGTGCACTTCGCCGCCAGCGCGCCCCTGTTCTTCGACCTGCGGCGCGACCCGCAGCAACTGAACAGCGTCGCCGGCCAGCCCGAATACGCCGCGCAGCAGC
>NZ_AFAL01000593.1 GCF_000193225.1 Verminephrobacter aporrectodeae subsp. tuberculatae At4
CCTCGGTGCTGTCCACGTCACGGCTCAGGTGCAGGGTCACGGTCTTGGCCGTGGCATGGACCGTGACGTTCTCGACGGTTATGGCCACGCCGCTGGCGCTGCTGACTGCAAAGGCCGTCGCGGGGACCGTATGGGTGGCGCCCAGGCCCAGGCTGCTCACCTCCGTGTAAGTCAGCACCAGCTCGCGCCCGCTGACCGTGGCGCTGCCGAGCACGGGCGCCGTGGTGTCGGCCGCGGAGTTGTTTTTCACCACCTCGTTCGTGAGGTTGTCCGCGTCGTTGCCGGCTGCGTCTTGGAGCACGTCGGGGCCAGCCGCGGGCCGGGTGTAGCTCACGGTCACCGCCTCGCCGCTGTCCACGTCGCGGCTCAGGCGCAGCGTG
>NZ_AFAL01000592.1 GCF_000193225.1 Verminephrobacter aporrectodeae subsp. tuberculatae At4
CGACTGGTCTACGTGGCCGACCGCGAGGCTGACATCATGGCCCTGATGGTGCGAGCACGTGACTTGGGCAATCCAGTGGATTGGTTGCTGCGCAGCAAACACAACCGGGTTCTCGAAGAAGAAGACGACAAACAGTGGAACCGGGTGACGGCGGGCGAGTCGCAGGGAGAGATTCGTTTCACCCTTGCCTCGCGCCAGGGGTCGCGCCCTCGTGAAGTGGTACAGCAAGTGTGGGCGCAAGCGCTGAAGTTGCCCGATGGCCACGGCGGGTTTGTGCAGGCCACATGCATCGTTGCCCGGGAGGAGGCGCTGGCGAATGGCGAAAAGCCCCTCGAGTGGAGATTGCTGACGAACTTGCCCGTGGAGACC
>NZ_AFAL01000591.1 GCF_000193225.1 Verminephrobacter aporrectodeae subsp. tuberculatae At4
CCCGTTGAGTTGTACCGGGAGAAGCTGAGGTCGTTGAGAACACTGCGCCCCGGAGCCGTCAGCGTGACCGTCCAGGTGGTGCCGCCGTCGGTGCTGCGCAGGTTGGACAGCGTCGCGGAACCGCCCACGCGCAGGTCGTCGGTGGTAAAGCTGTCGGTCGCAATGGCTTCGGCGAAGCGGATGGTGACGGTGGTGCTCTCGCCAATGCTCAGTTTGTCGTCGGCGATCGTGATCGGGTTGGTCGCTGCGAGCGTGGGGAGCCGGGTGCCTCCC
>NZ_AFAL01000590.1 GCF_000193225.1 Verminephrobacter aporrectodeae subsp. tuberculatae At4
GAGCGGCCTGCCACGTTGGCTACGCCGGTCAGGTTGACGCGGATGGTGTTGGTCGCGGCGCTGACGTCGGCCTTGGGTGTGAGGGTGGCGGTCCAGGTTTGGTTGTCGGTGGTCGTGAGCGCGCCGAGCGTGCCGGTGGCGGTGTCGAGCACGATGTCATCCATCGTGAAGCCGAAGACCACTTGGTTGAAGCGGAAGGTGACGGTCGTCGTTTCGCCCGCGGTGAGCGCGGTATCGGTCAGCGTGATCGTGGCGGCAGGGAGCGCGGTGTGCACGATGAAGTTGTCGCTGGTGGTGCGGCCGGTTGCGGCGGTGCCTGCGGCGTCGGTCACGCCCGCGAGGTTCACGCTGATGGTGTTGTTCTCGGCGATGACGCCCGCCGTGGGCGTGAAGGTGGCCGTCCAGGTTCGGCCGTCGGCGCTGCGTACGAGGTCGCTGAGCGTGCCGTTGGCATGGGTCCCGTCCACGTCATCGAGCGTGAAGCCGTTGACGGGTTTGTTGAAGGCGATGATGACGGTCGCCTTTTCTCCCGTCGTGAGGCGGTCATCGGTCAGTGTGACGC
>NZ_AFAL01000589.1 GCF_000193225.1 Verminephrobacter aporrectodeae subsp. tuberculatae At4
TGCGCGGCATGCTGGGGCATCGTAGCAACGCCTACGTGGAGGCCATGAACGGACTCTTGCAGCAGGCCAAGCGCGCAGCCCGCGGGTTCCGCACGAGCGACAACTTCATCACCATCGCCTACCTGCGCATGTCCAAACTCAAGCATCTGCCTGCCAGCCCGTTTGCGCCCGTTGGGGTCACATGAGGTTGTTGTGTTCCACACGAAACGACGAAGGGCC
>NZ_AFAL01000588.1 GCF_000193225.1 Verminephrobacter aporrectodeae subsp. tuberculatae At4
GGCGCTGTTGATTGCCGGGGGCGTGGTGTCCGGTGTGTCGTTGGTCACGGCCTGGTTGCTGAAGTCCACCGCAGCGTTGCCGGCAGCGTCCTGCACGCCATTGCTGGCCGCGGGCTTGGCGTAGCTGACGGTCACCGTTTCGCCGTTGGCCACGGCGCGGCTGAGCGTGAGCGTGACGGTCTTGGCCGTCGCGTTCACCACGGCGCTGTTCACGGTGATGGCCGTGCCCGTGTCGCTGCTGACCGTAAAGCCTGCGCTGCCCGTGAGCGCGGCTCCATTCAGGCTGTTCGCTTCGGTGTAGCTGAGCACCAGTTGGTTGCCAGTGACCTTGGGACGCGAGTCGCCGGTGATGATCAGCGCCGGGGCCGTGGTGTCTGCTGGCGCTGGTGTGTTGTTCGTCACCGCGGTAGCAGCAAAGCTGGCCGCGTCGTTGCC
>NZ_AFAL01000587.1 GCF_000193225.1 Verminephrobacter aporrectodeae subsp. tuberculatae At4
TCGTCCAGGCCATGGTTCAAGTCCGTGCCGGTCAAGCCCGATGCGTACATGCAACTGGTCAATCGATAGAAAGTGCAAAAACGGTAAATTTCGATTCTACCTGTGACATCTTTGGGAAGAGATTTGAAAGACATGATGACCTCACTTTACTGCCACCACACTAATAATCACCTGGACCCCCTGGACGAGAGCATCTCTTGCAACTTCGTTCAATTTATCATGCACTTTGATCGGGGTTCC
>NZ_AFAL01000586.1 GCF_000193225.1 Verminephrobacter aporrectodeae subsp. tuberculatae At4
CGCTGCTCACGGTGATGGCCGCCGTGCCTGCGGCGGTGTTCACCGTAAAGCCTGCATTGCCCGCGAGCGCTGCCCCGTCCAGGGTGCCCGCTTCCGTGTACGTGAGCACCAGCTGGTTGCCGGTGACCGTGGCGGTGTTGATCACCGGGGCCGTGGTGTCGGCTGCTGGCGTGTTGTTGAGCACCGCGGTGGCCGCAAAGCTGGCCGCGTCTTGGCCGTAAATGTCCTGTATTGCGTGGGTGTCGTCGTAGGCCACTCTGGGGTCGGCGTAGGCGACGGTCACTGACTGGCCCTGGGTGACCGCGGTGGCCAGCGTCAGCGTCACGGTCTTGGCCTCGGCATTCACGACGACGTCGCGGACGGCCCGGGCGGTGCCAGCGACGAGCACCGTAAAAGCCCCCGTGGCCGGCTTGTTGGTCGCGTCCAGGTTGCTGGCGTCAATGAAACTGAGCACCAGTTGGTCGCCGTTGACCCTGGGGCGTTGCGTCTCGTCAGTGGTGATCAACACCGGGGCCACGATGTCCGTGCGCACCGC
>NZ_AFAL01000585.1 GCF_000193225.1 Verminephrobacter aporrectodeae subsp. tuberculatae At4
AGCTGATCACCAGCGGCGAGACGACGCGCCCCAGGGTCAACGGCGACCAACTGGTACTCAGCTTCGACGACAGCAGCGACCTGGACGCGGACCCGGACCACAAGCCGGCCAACGAGGCCTTTGCGGTGCTTGTCGATGGCGTCGCGAACGCCGTCACCAACGTCACCGTCGAGGCCCAAGCCAAGACCGTCACGCTCACGCTGAGCACGGCGGTCACCAGCGGCCAGACGGTCACCGTCGCCTAC
>NZ_AFAL01000584.1 GCF_000193225.1 Verminephrobacter aporrectodeae subsp. tuberculatae At4
CATCGCCCGCGTAGCCCGGCAGACAGGGCAGCCCCTGCGCCAGGGCCAGCGCCTTGGCGTGCGCCTTGTCGCCCAGAGCACGCATGGCCGCGGGGGGCGGACCGATCCAGGTCAGGCCCGCATCCAGCACGGCCTGGGCAAAGTCGGCGTTCTCGCTCAGAAAGCCATAGCCCGGGTGCACGGCGTCGGCGCCCGTGGCCTGCGCGGCCGCCAGCAGCTTGTCGATGCGCAGATAGCTGTCGGCACTGGTCGTTCCCCCCAGGGCATGGGACTGCGTGGCCTCGCGCACGTGCAGCGCCCGGGCGTCGGGGTCCGAGTAGACGGCCACGCTCGCGATTCCCATGGCGTGCGCCGTGTGGATCACGCGGCGGGCGATCTCACCGCGGTTTGCGATCAGTATCTTTTTCACAAACCGTTCCCCCGCGGCTGCATCGCCCGCTTGCACGCTGCGCGTGCACGGGCAATTTTCTTGGACATGCTCATCATTCCCCAGGCCGTTTCGCCAGACCCATGGTCTTTGCGATGATGCTCAGCATCACCTCGTCCGCACCGCCGCCAATGGACGCCAGGCGTCCGTCGCGGTACATGCGCGCGACCTTGTTTTCCAGCGTATAGCCCATGCCGCCCCAGAACTGCAGGCAGCTGTCGGGAATCAGCCGGTTCAGCCGGCCGGCCTTGAGCTTGGCCATGCTCGCCAGTTCCAGCACGTCCTGCCCGGCCACGTACAGATCGCAGGCGCGGTAGGTGAGCGCGCGCAGGGCCTCGACTTCGGTCCTGAGCTCGGCGAGCTTGAATTGCAGCCATTGCTGGTCGGCCAGCGCGCCGCCAAACAGCTT
>NZ_AFAL01000583.1 GCF_000193225.1 Verminephrobacter aporrectodeae subsp. tuberculatae At4
CGAACGGCCCGCCATCGGCGATCTCGAAGTCCAGCCGCAGCTGACCGCCCTCGTGCGCCACCTGGCCGCCGTAGGGCGCGCTGCTCAGGTTGACCCAGGTGCCGGTGCGGTCCTGGGCCCAGTAGCCGCTCACGCCCAGCGCCGGGTCTGCATACAGGCTGAACGCCTCGCTGCTGTGGCTCGGGGCCAGCGTTGCCTCGAAGCGGAGCAGCCCGAGGGGCGTCTCCATCCCCTGGGGCAATTCGGCGGGGGCGTCTTCTTGCTCCAGGCGGGTGATGCGTGCGCCGTTGCTGTCCGGGTCCAGCTTGCCGTCCAGGCTGCCGGCCACCAGGGTCACGGGGGTGCTGTTGGCCGCGTCTGCGGGCTGGCTTGCTCCGGTGGGGCTGCTGAGCACGAGGCGGGTCGATGCCACCGCGGCCTGCGTGCCGTCCGGGATGCCGTCTCCGTTGCCGTCGCCGGCCATGGGGGCTGCGCCAGCGGGGCCGGCGACGCCGGGGGTCTGGTCCTTGGCGCTGCCGGGAATGCCCTCGTTGTCCGCGTTCTTGTGCGTCGGGTCCGAGGGGATCAACGGAGCCGACCGGGCCGACGAGGCCGGACCCTGTGGCGCGGGGGTGCGGTTGTGCGCCGGCATGGTGAAGAAATTGGCCGCGACGTTGCCGGCCGTGTCCTGTATGGCGCCGGCATCGCTGCCGGGCGGGGGGGCGGCGTAGGCGACGGTCACCGTCTGCTGGTCGCTGGTGACAGGGGTGGCCAGCATCAAGCTGACGATATCGTGCGCGTGCACCCGGACGGCGACGACGGCGGTGTGCACGTCATCGACGTGCACCGCAAAAGCTATGGCGGGCGGGATATGGGCCATGTTCAGGCCGATTCCTTCGGCGTAGCTGAGCATCAACTGGGCGCCGTTCACCTCGGCCCTGGAGAACATCGGGGCCCAGGTGTCGACCAGGTAGTTGGTGCTATCCGCGCGGCCGGTGCCGGCGCGGCCTGCGGTGTTGGTCACGCCGGCATGGTTTACGCGGATGGTGTTGGTCCCGCTCTCGGTATGCGTCGTGGGCGTGAAGGTGGCCGTCCAGGTTCTGCCGTCGTCATGCGTCGTGGGGTTGCCCAATGTGCCGTTGGCGTCGGTGAGATCGACGTCGTCGCGCGTGAAGCCGGTGACGGCTTCGTTAAAGGCAAAGGTGACGGTGGTGCTTTCCCCCACGGTCAAGCTGACGTCGGCCAGCGTGATGGTGGCGGTCGGACCGGTGGTGCCGGCAGGCCAGGTGTCCACGGAGTAGTTGGCGCTGGAGGCGCTGCCGGCACCGGCGTTGCCCGCGTCGTCGCGCACCCCGGTGAGGTCCACGCGGATGGTGTTCGCCTGGGCGCTGGCGTTGGCCGTGGGCGTGAAGGTGGCCGTCCAGACCGTGCCGCCGTCGTCGCTCGTGGGCGTGCCCAGCGTGCCGTTCGCGCACACGATGTTGCTGGCGTCCAGGTCGGTGACGGGCTCGCTGAAGGTGAAGGTGACGGGGGTGCTCTCGCCCGCGGTGAGTGCGCTGTCGGCCAGCGTGATGGTGGCCGTGGGGCGCTCGGTGTCCACGGTGTAGTTGGCGCTGGCGGTGCTGCCGATCCCGGGGGTGCCTGCGGCGTTGCGCACGCCAGCCAGGTTCACGCTGATGGTGCTGCTCGCGGTCTCGGTGTTGGCTGCGGGCGTGAAGGGGGCGGTCCAGGTCTTACCTTCTGCGCTGACGGCGAGAGCGCCCAGCGTGCCGCTGGCGTTGCTGAGCACGATGTCGTCGGCGTCAAAACCGGTGACGACCTGGTTGAAGTCGAAGGTGACGGTGGTGCTCTCGCCCGCGGTGAGCAAGGTGTCGGCCAGCGTGATGCGCAGGGTGGGGCGCTCGCCGACGGTGTCGATGTCGTAGCGGACGCCGGCGGGAACCACCCTCTCGCCCGCGTTGCCCGCAAGATCGTTCACGCCGGACAGGTTCACGCGCATGGTGTTGTTCGACGACGTGACGCCGGGAGTCGGGGCGCTCAAGGTCGCGACCCAGACGCTGCCGTCGCCGGTGGACGTCGGCTGCGACAGCGTGCCATTGCGCGTGCCCTTGGCCATGCGCAGATCGTCGAGGCCAAAGTTCGTCACCGCTTCGGAGAAGGTGAAGATGACCAGGGCGGTTTCGCC
>NZ_AFAL01000582.1 GCF_000193225.1 Verminephrobacter aporrectodeae subsp. tuberculatae At4
AGATCGTTCCCCTGACCGCGTGTTGATCACCGGGGCCGTGGTGTCGGCTGCGCTGTTGTTCGTCACCTCCTGGTTCGTGAGCGTGTCCGCGCTATTGCCGGCCGCGTCCTGCATGACGGCGTTGCCGCCCGCGGGCCGGGTGTAGCTGACGCGCACCGCCTCGCCGCTGTCCACGTCACGGTTCAGGTGCAGCGTGACGGTCTTGGCCGTGGCATCCACCGTGACGTCGTCCACGCTGATGGCCACGCCGCTGGCGCTGTTGACTGCAAATGCCGTGGCGGGGGCCGTATGGGCAGCGTTCAGACCCAGGCTGCTTGCCTCGGTGTAGCTCAGCACCAGATTGCGCCCGTTCACCGCGGCGCTGCGGAGCACCGGGGCCGTGGTGTCGGGAGCGGTGTTGTTCGTCACCGTCTGGGGCGTGAGGTTGGCCGCGTCGTTGCCGGCAGCGTCCTGCAGCACGTTGTCGCCCGCGGGCTTGGTGTAGCTCAGGGTCACGGCCTCGCCGCTGTCCACGTCACGGCTCAGGTGCAGCGTGACGGTCTTGGCCGTGGCATGCACCGTGACGCTGTCCACGGCTATGGCGAGGCCGCTGCCGCTGCTCACCGCAAAGGCTGCGGCGGGGGCCGTATGGATTGCATCCAGACCCAGGCTGCTGGCCTCCGTGTAAGTCAGCACCAGATCGCGGCCGCTGACCGTGGTGCTGCGGAGCACGGGGGCCGTGGTGTCGGGAGCGGAGTGGTTCGTCACCGCCTGGTTCGTGAGGTTGGCCGCGTCGTTGCCTGCCACGTCTTGCAGCACGTCGTTGCCGCTTGCGGGTTTGGTGTAGCTGACGCTCACCGCCTCGCCGCCATCCACGGAACGGCTCAGGTGCAGCGTGAGGGTCTTGGCCGTGGCATCCACCGTGACGCTGTCCACGGCTATGGCGAGGCCGCTGGCGCTGCTGACTGCAAAGGCCGTCGCGGGAGCCGCATGGGCCGCGTCCAGACCCAGGCTGCTCACCTCGGTATAGCTCAGCACCAGCTCGCGCCCGCTGACCGCGGCGCTGTCGAGCACGGGTGCCGTGGTGTCGGCTGCGGAGTTATTCGTTACCGCCTGGCTCGTGAAGCTGTCTGCGTCGTTGCCGGTTGCGTCTTGCAGCACGTTGTTGCCGCTCGCGGGCTTGGTGTAGCTGAGGGTCACCGCCTCGCCGCTGTCCACGGAACGGCTCAGGCGCAGCGTGACGGTCTTGGCCGTGGCATCCACCGCGACGCTGTCCACGCCGATCGCGAGGCCACTGGCGCTGTGCACCGCAAAGGCCGTCGCGGGGGCCGTATTCGCTGCGTCCAGACCCAGGCTGCTGGCCTCCGCGTAGGTCAGTACCAGATCGCGCCCGCTGACCGTGGCGCTGCCCAGCGCCGGGGCCGTGGTGTCGGCTGCGGTGTGATTGCTCACCGCCTGGCCGGCGAGGTTGCCCGCGTCGTTGCCGGCAGCGTCCTGGAGCACGTCGTTGCCGGTTGCGGGCCGGGTGTAGCTGACGCTCACCGTCTCGCCGCTGTCCACGGAACGGTTCAGGCGCAGCGTGACCGTTTGGCCGTGGCGTTCACCGCGACGCTGTCGATGGCGATGGCCAGGCCGCTGCTGCTGCTCACCGCAAAGGCCGCGGCCGGCGCCGTATGGGCCGCGTCCAGACCCAGGCTGCTCGCCTCGGTGTA
>NZ_AFAL01000581.1 GCF_000193225.1 Verminephrobacter aporrectodeae subsp. tuberculatae At4
CACACCGGCGGTGCCTGCGGGGTTGGTCACGCCGGCGAGGTTGACGCGGATCTGGTTGCCCGTTGAGTTGTACTTGCCGATGTCGTAGTTTCCGTTCGCATATATCTCCTGCTCGGTCGGGGCCGTCAGCGTGACCGTCCAGGTGGTGCCGCCGTCGGTGCTGCGCAGGTTGGACAGCGTCGCGTAACCGCTCACGCTCAGGTCGGCGATGCGGAAGCTGTTGGTCGCGATGGCTTCGGCGAAGCGGATGGTGACGGTGGTGCTCTCGCCAATGCTCAGTTTGTCGTCGCCGATCGTGATCGGGTTGGTCGCTGCGAGCGTGGGGCGGTTGGTGGCGGTGGACTGCCCGGTGTTGACCGTGTAGTTGGCGCTGCTGGCGGGGCCGGTACCGGAGCGGCCTGCCAGGTTGGCTACGCCGGTCAGGTTGACGTGGATGGTGTTGGTCGCGACATTGACGTTGGTATTGGGGGTGAAGGTGGCGGTCCAGATTTTGCTGTCGGAGTCGGGTGTGTATTCGAGTGCGCTCAATGTGCCGTTGGCCTGAGTCAGATCGACGTCATCGATCGTGAAGCCCATGACCGTTTGGTTGAAGCTGAAGGTGACGGTCGTCGTTTCGCCCGTGGTGAGCGCGGTATCGCTCAGCGTGATCGTGGCGTTGGGTAGCGCGGTGTCCACGCGGAAGTTGGCGCTGGTGACGCTGCCGGTACCGGGGGTGCCTGCGGCGTCGGTCACGCCCGCGAGGTTTACGCTGATGGTGTTGGTCGCGGCGTTGACGTTGGCCGTGGGCGTGAAGGTGGCCGTCCAGGTTCGGCCGTCGGCGCTGAGTATGGGTTCGCTGAGCGTGCCGCTGGCCCGGGTCGCGTCCATGTCATCGATCGTGAAGCTGAAGCGGGTGACGGGTTTGTTGAAGGCGATGATGACGGTCGCCTTTTCTCCCGTCGTAAGGCGGTCATCGGTCAGCGTGACGCGTGCGCTCAGGCCGCTTGTCTGGCCTGTGCTGCCGGACTGGGTGTCAATGGTGTAGTTGCTGCTGCCGGGGGAAGCGGTGTTCGGCCTGTTGCCCGCCAAGTC
>NZ_AFAL01000580.1 GCF_000193225.1 Verminephrobacter aporrectodeae subsp. tuberculatae At4
TGCTGTGCTGTCCCCACGCCCCACCGCAGGCGGTCAGGGCCACGCCGGCCACCAGAACGGCCAGCAATTCGTTTTTTGATTTCATGGTTTCTTCCGTTGAGTAACTCGCAAAACTGACGCGGCCGGCGACTTTTTGTCTCCCATGGAACCGCGCCTTGGCATCCATGGCAGCGTTGCCAATCCGCGCGATGGCTTCAGCCAGGACCCCCGTCCATACCGCACTACTTGGCACCCGTGCGAAAGCGGAACGTGGACGTGAACCCTGCACCCGCATTCGTGCCGGACACCGTGGCGGTGTAGGTGGTGTTGGCGCGCAGCGCAGCGGGGATGACGCAGGCCGCTCCTGC
>NZ_AFAL01000579.1 GCF_000193225.1 Verminephrobacter aporrectodeae subsp. tuberculatae At4
GGCTTTACGGTCAACACCGCCGCTGGCACGGCGGCCATCACCGTGAACAGCGCCGTGGTCAACGCAACGGCCAAGACCGTCACGCTGACGCTGAGCCGCGCCGTGGCCAGCGCGGAGACGGTGACCGTGAGCTACACCAAGCCCACATCCGGCGCCGTGGTGCAGGACGCTGCCGGCAACGACGCAGTGGACTTCAACAGCCGGGCGGTCACCAACACCACGCCCCGGGTGCCCAACGAGGAGCTCACCGTCGATATCACGATCGCCGACAGCGCGCTCACCGCGGGCGAGACCACCACCGTCACCATCACCTTCAGCGAGCCCGTCAACGGCTTTGACGCCAGCGACATCGTGTGCACGAGCGGCACGCTGAGCACGCCCGCGACCAACGCCGCGCGCACGGTCTGGACGGCCACCTTCACGCCCACGGCCAACATCAACGTCCCGTCGAATGTCATCAACATAGACCTCGCCAGGGTGACCGACAACGCTGGCAACCCCGGCAAGGGTGAAACCACGAGCGCCAACTACTCCGTGGACACCCGAGATACCGTGGCCCCGCTGCTCCGCAGCGCCACGGTCAACGGCGACCAACTGGTGCTCACGTACACGGAAGCCAACACCCTGAACGGGGCCGCGCTCACAGGCAACGCCGGCTTTACGGTCAGCACCACCACGGGCACGGCCATCCCCGTCAACAGCGCCAGCGTGAACGCAACGGCCAAGACCGTCACGCTGACACTGAGCCGCGCCGCGGCCAACGGCGAGGCGCTGACCGTCAGCTACGCCAAGCCCGCGACCGGCGGGGTCCAGGACGCTGCCGGCAACCAGGCGGTGGACTTCAGCAACCAGACTATTACCAACACCACCCCGGACACCACGCCCCCGGTGATCAGCAGCGCCGCGGTCAACGGCGACAAACTGGTGCTCACGTACACGGAA
>NZ_AFAL01000578.1 GCF_000193225.1 Verminephrobacter aporrectodeae subsp. tuberculatae At4
GACCAGGCTCTCGTACACATACGCGTGCAAGCCGTTTTGCAGCGAAATGTTCTGGGTATGAATGTCCCAGGACCCCACCTCGGACTGGCTGGTCCATTTGAAGGTTTTCGCGTGCAGTGCGGGCGCAAGCAGCAGCGCTGCCGCGGCAGCCAGGGACAGGAAACGGTATTTGGATTGCATGGACCAGGCTCGATTTTCAAGGTTTCACTGTGCAGCAAAGCCGGCGCTGCGGCCAAGGGGTAATCCCTCTCCCCGGGCAAGCGCATCGGGAGCATCGCATGCAAGGATGGCGCCAAGAATTGGACAAAAGGCACAAAGGAGACAAATACGCTGCGCGCCGGCTGCGGCAGCGCCTCAGTGCACCCGGACCATGCGAATGTCCACGCGATTATCCGCGCGGTGCACGAGATCGACGTTCCGCTTCATGGCCCAGGGAATCACCTGGTCGTGCAAGGGGATGTGCGATACGGTGTCGTTGGACAGTTGCAGCGCCTCGGTGAGCATGCGCGCGCGCACGGGCGCGTCCGTCTCCCCCTTGATGCGGTCCACGAGGTAGTCCATGCGCGGGTGGCTGTAGCGGCCCAGGTTGTAGTAGCCGTCGGCACCCGCGCCCACCGTGCGCACCAGCGATTGCAGGCTGTTCAGCGCGTCGAACGTGGTCACACCCCAGCCCAGCATGTAGATGCTGGCTTCCTGGCGCTTGATCATCGGAAAGTAGCTCACGAGCGGCA
>NZ_AFAL01000577.1 GCF_000193225.1 Verminephrobacter aporrectodeae subsp. tuberculatae At4
GACGCGGACAGCGCCTGCAACTTCACGGGGTCGAGCTCCACGCGCACCTCCCGATCGACACCGCCCACGCGACTCACGGCGCCGACACCACGCACCGCGAGCAGTTTCTTGGCCACGGTGTCGTCCACCAGCCAGGACAGCGCCTCGTCGTCCCTGCGGTCGGACGCGATGGTGAAGGCCAGCACGGGCTGCGCGGCCAAATCGATCCGGGTCACGACGGGGTCGCGCAGGTCGCCGGGCAGGTCGCCGCGCACCCGGGCCACGGCCGCGCGCGTGTCGTCCAGCGCTTCCTGCGTGGGCTTTTCCAGCCGGAACTCGGCCGCGATGGTGGCGCTGCCGTCCTGCACCGTGGTGTAGATGTGCTTGAGGCCCTGCAGCGTGGAAATGCTGTTTTCGACCTTGCGCACCACGTCGCTTTCAAGCTGCGCGGGCGAGGCACCGGGCAGGGTCAGCGTGACGGAGACCGTGGGCAGGTCGATGTCCGGAAAGTTCTGCACCTTCATGGCGTTGAACGCCAGCAGGCCGCTGAAGCTCAGCAGCACGAAGAGCATCAGCGCGGGGATGGGGTTCTTGATCGACCAGGCGGAGACATTCATTGGAAATGCTCCTTACTGGGCGCCGCGCGGGGAGAGACCCGCGGGTGCGGCGGGCGCGCTTTGCCGCACGTCCTGCGCAGCGGCCACGACGCGCACCAGGTCACCGTCGTTCAGAAAGCCCGCGCCGCGCACGGCGATCGACGCCTGCGCGTCCAGGCCCGAGAGCACTTCCACGCGGTCGGCCACGCGCCGACCCGTCTGCACCTTGCGCTGCTGCACGCGCTGCCTGGCGTCGAGCACGAAAACGTAGGCAAAGCCGTCGCGCAGCACCAGCGCCTCCTGCGGCACCGTGAGCGCCTCGCTGTCGCCCAGCGCAAACTCGCCGCGCGCAAACATTCCGGCGCGCAGCTGCGCGTGCGCCGGCAGGTCGACGTAGACCAGCGCATTGCGCGTCAGCGGGTCGACCGTGGGCGCGACCATGCGCACGCTGCCTTCGACGGTGCTGCCGTCCGCAGGGGTGACGCGGACCTTGATTCCCGGCTGGATGCGGTGCAACTCGCTGGCGGTAACTTCGGCGCGCCATTCCAAGCGGCCCCGGCGCAGCATGCGAAACAGCTCGTTGCCCGCGCTCACCACGGCGCCCACGGTGGCCGTGCGCGCCGAGATCACGCCGCTGTCGGGCGCCAGCACCCGCGTGTGCGCGAGCCGCAGCCGCTGCGCGTCAACGCCGGCCTGCGCGGCCATCA
>NZ_AFAL01000576.1 GCF_000193225.1 Verminephrobacter aporrectodeae subsp. tuberculatae At4
GGACACCAGCCACAGCGCCCTCGATTCCCGCAGCAGAAGCGTGATCGCCGGCAGCCAGCTCGCCGGCGCCCTGGGCACGGCCGTCACGATGATCGGCGACCGGATCACCGGCGCAGACAACACCTCCAGCAGCAGCCGGCTGCAAGCGGCCCAGACGCTCAAGGCTGGCTACGACGCGTACAAGCTGGCGAATATCGTGCAGCAAGGCGGTGCCCAGGCCCTGACCGATACCAGCGCCGGAATAGGAGTAAGCGCCACCCTCAGCGTGAGCAAGAGCGAGGAACACGCCAGCCGATCCGACAGCACCAGCCGCGGCAGCAGCGTGCAGGCCGCGAGCATGGACATTACGTCCCGCGAAGGGGACCTCAAAGCCCGGGGCGCCAAGCTCCAGGCCCAGGACATCACGCTCGACGCCGCCAAAAAACTCGACCTCGGCGCGGCCACGAACAGCACGCAGCAGCACTCGAAAAACAAGTCCAGCGGCCTTGGCATGGGCGTCACCCTGGGGGTCGGCGAGCAAACCGGCATCAGCTTCCAGCTCAACGCGGGCCAGTCGCGCGGCCAGGCGAATGGCTCAGAGATCACGTACGACAACACGCAGGTGCTGGCGAGCAACCATCTGCACGTCCGATCCGGCGGCGACACCGAACTCCGGGGCGCGCAACTCGCGGGCAAGCGGGTCACCACGGACATCCAAGGCAAGCTGCTCATCGAGACCCTGCAAGACCAGAGCCAGTACCAGAGCCAACAAAGCAGCAGCGGGGTCAACGTCAGCGTCTGCGTGCCGCCCCTGTGCTACGGCGTGCCCGTCACGGGCAGCGTCAGCGCGAGCAAGACCACCGTAGACCACAACTACCAAAGCGCCACCGGGCAGAGCGGCATCGCCGCGGGCGATGGCGGCTACGACATACGGGTCAAGGGCGTCACGGAACTCCGGGGCGGCGCCATCACCAGCACCGCGCCCAGCGGGAAAAACCACCTGCAAACCGAAAGCCTGCGCTTTACCGACCTGGACAACAAGCAGGACACCCGCGCGAACGCGGACAGCATCAGCCTGGGCTATGGCGGCGCCGGCGCCATCGCCACCAT
>NZ_AFAL01000575.1 GCF_000193225.1 Verminephrobacter aporrectodeae subsp. tuberculatae At4
GCAGAGTTTGCTTTCGACAACATATTGCCCCATCTCAGAATCATCACGGTCTCCGACAGCTACCTGGGCGCGGGCGAAACCGCCACCGTCACGTTCCTCTTCGACGAGGCCATCGCCAACTTCACCGTCGACCAAATCGACTTGAGCAACGCCCATGGCACGCTGAGCGCGCTCACGCGCAACCAAGACGGCAAAACCTGGACCGCGATCTTCACGCCCACGGCCAACGTCAGCGACACCACCAACACCATCAGCGTGGACATGGGCACCGTGCGCGACCTCGCAGGCAACGCCGGCACAGGCCGCGTCACCGGCTCCAACTTCCAGGTGCGCACCACCGAATCCGCCAGCAGCATGCAGACCACGACCGTCACTTCCGTGAACATTTGGTTCAGAGGCGATGTTCTGCGCAAGGGCGTGGACCTCGTGGTGCATTTCGAGTTCAACGGATGGCCGTTGGAGTCGAGTTTCACCCTCAGCGACGTGGTGCTGCCACGGGCTCTGGATTGGGTTGGCAGCCTGAGCAGGGACCCCGACAATGCCAAGCATTTCTACGCCACGCTGGGGACGGGATATCTCGTGGAGAATTCCGACAACCGAATCTTTCTGGACCTTGCCCACGTGACCGACGCGGATGGCCATCAGGGATCCGGCATCGGATGGTCCCGGTATTTCGTTTCCGACACCATACGGCCCCTG
>NZ_AFAL01000574.1 GCF_000193225.1 Verminephrobacter aporrectodeae subsp. tuberculatae At4
ACCAGCCGCCCGGATAGGCTCGTCCACTGTCCAGCGGCCATGCTTGCCCGCAATGGTGGTGTCGCCCCCGGACTGTATGTTCACGCTTTCATGGCTGCGCACGTCCACGCCATCCATGTCAATGTGGCCCGCAGCGCGAATGTTCACCCCCCGGCCGCCCAGCAGTTGCACGTAATCCCAGTAGTGGTTGAGAAAACCCGCCTCGGTCTTTGACGCCCGCAGCGCGGTGGCCGTGATGTTGCCCGTGGTCGCTGTGAGGTTCAGGGCCCCGTTTGCTGTTCGCAGGTAGCTGCCTTCCAGCAGGATGTTGTTCGCCACCAGGGTGAGGTCGCCGTTGACGTACGCAACCACCCTCCGGGAACTGCCCATACCGGAGGTGCCTGCGCTGCCCGTGAGGTTGATGTTGCCGTTGCGCGTGATCATCGTCAGGTTGTGGCTCGCGGTGGCTATGAGGGGGCCTATGTTGAAGTCCCCCAGGCCCTTGATCATGG
>NZ_AFAL01000573.1 GCF_000193225.1 Verminephrobacter aporrectodeae subsp. tuberculatae At4
TGACGCAGGCCGCTCCTGCTGTGCACCACACGTTGGGATCGGTCGCTTGGCCATCCCCGTAGAGCGCCTTGATCACGACCGGCCCGCCAGGACCCGTGATCGATGCCGCAGCAACCCTCAGGTCGCTCGCGCCCTTGACCAGGATGGGCTGGCCCCAGATGGCATCGGCTTCGCGGGGAACGGTGTCGGCACCTCCGCGCCTCTGGCCGCAAAAACGCCGGCGCTTCCCTCGCATGGGTAGGTCAGAACCTTGCCGGCGTCCTGGTGCTCGGCGTCCTTGGCCAGGCCGAAGACCATCTCCAGCGTCTGGGTCCCCACGGTGCTTGGCCCCAGAGCCAGGCCGATGTCACGCAGCCCATGGAGCGCGACCAGGGCGTGGTAGGGAGCGCTCAGGATGAACCGCACCGCGTATTCGGCGTTCTCGGTGGGCGGCACGGTCGATACCGTCTCGCCCACCTGCTTGCGGTCGTAGCCGGACGCAGCGACGCGATCATCCAGATAAACGCCCGTGAACTTTGCCTTGCCGGGTTCCTGGAAGTGCCCCACTGCATTGTTTTGTGCCAAGTAGTTCAGATGCGCAATGGCGGCTTGGTCGAGTCTGGCGTTTTGCGCCAGCAGTCCGAAACCGCACTGGAGCCGCTCGGCGTTCAGCGTCTCGTAAACCAGGGCTTCGCTGCTGTTGGCTGCGTACGTGGCGGCAGGAACGCGGGTGACGATGGTGCTTGCTGCCGGTGTCAGCGTGTCGCCCCCATCTCCCCACGCCCCACCGCAGGCGGTCAGGGTCACGCCGGCCACCAGAACGGTCAACCATTCGTTTTTTGGTTTCATGCTTCTTTCTATCGATTGAGTTACCCGCCAAACTTAATGGGGCATCTCCCCCATGCCAAGCCCTTCTTTCGCAAGGCAATTGATTACTTTTTCGTCCGGGGCAGGCATCCGTCATCGCCGCAGCTGCGCACCACGCGGGGCGGGAACGCTGCGCCGGCGGCGCCCGGGCACGCTGCGCGCGTCCGCTGTCCATCCCTTTGGGCGGGACCTAGAATCGCGCCATGCTTGACATTCAGCTTCTCCGCAAGGACCTCGACAGCGCCATCGCGCGCCTGGAAACCCGCCAAAACCCCCAGTCCTTCCTGAACGTGGAAGCGTTCCAGGTCCTGGAATCCGAGCGCAAGACGCTACAGACCCGCACGCAGGAACTGCAATCGCAGCGCAACCAGCTCTCCCGGCAGATCGGCCTGCAGATGGGCCAGGGCGACAGCGCCGGTGCGCAGGCCGCGAAGGACCAAGTGGCCGCGTCCAAGGCGGAACTGGAGCGATCGGCCACGCGCCTGGAGAAAATCCAGTCCGAGCTCGGGGCCATGCTCATGGCGGTTCCCAACCTGCCGCACGACAGCGTGCCCGTGGGCGCCGACGCATCCGGCAACGTGGAACTGCGCCGCTGGGGCGCCCCCGCCCGTTTTGACTTCGCGGTCAAGGACCACGTCGACGTGGGCACCCCGCTGGGCCTGGACTCCGAGATGGGCGTGAAGCTCTCGGGCACGCGCTTCACGGTGCTGCGCGGCGGGATCGCACGCCTGCACCGGGCCCTTGCCCAGTTCATGCTCGACCTGCAGACCGGCGAGCACGGCTACACCGAGTGCTACGTTCCCTACGCCGTGAACGCCGAATCGCTCAGGGGCACCGGCCAACTGCCCAAGTTCGAAGGCGATTTGTTCACGGCCAAAAAGGGCGGCCAGGACGCAGAGCCTGCACCCGACAACGCGGCGCTATACCTCATCCCCACCAGCGAGGTACCGCTGACCAACTTCGTGCGCGACGTGGTGCTGTCGCAGGCGCAGCTGCCCATCAAGCTCACGGCGCACACGCCCTGCTTTCGCTCCGAAGCCGGCAGCCATGGCCGCGACACCCGCGGCATGATCCGCCTGCACCAGTTCGACAAGGTCGAGATGGTGCAGATCGTGCACCCCGAAAAAAGCTACGCAGCCCTTGAGGAAATGACCCGCCACGCCGAGCGCGTTTTGCAAGCGCTGAACCTGCCCTACCGCGTGATGAGCCTGTGCACTGGCGACATCGGCTTTGGCGCCGCCAAAACCTACGACCTGGAAGTGTGGCTGCCCGCGCAGAACGGCTACCGCGAGATCAGCTCGGTGAGCAACTGCGAGGACTTCCAGGCCCGCCGCCTGCAAGCCCGCTTCAAAACCGCGCAGGGCAAGAACGAACTCGTGCACACCCTCAACGGCTCGGGACTGGCCGTGGGCCGCACCCTCGCTGCCGTGCTGGAAAACCACCAACGCGCGGACGGCAGCGTGGAACTGCCGCAGGTGCTGCGCCCCTACATGGGCGGAACGTCGGTGCTTGCACCGGAATAGCCATGGAATCCTGCTAAGATCGCGGGCTTCGGCGCACAGGAGAGGTGGCAGAGTGGTCGAATGTACCTGACTCGAAATCAGGCGTAGTGGCAACACTACCGTGGGTTCGAATCCCACCCTCTCCGCCATTTCGGAAAGCCCCGGCGTCGTTGCATGGCATCGACCGTCGAAGCACCCACCGCAGCCGCCGACGCGCTCAAAACAGCTGCCCCGTCCCCATGGCGTCTTGCGCGTCCCGCCCCTGTCCATATGTCCGTGCGCTGGGCCCCGGCTCCTCGCCGCGCCGTACCAGCGTGCCGGCGCGCACGCCCAGCAAACGCAGGCGCCTGTCCAGCGGCACCCGCCTGAGGCATTGCCCGGCCAGTTGGCGAATGGTCGCGCCGTCCGCCGTGTAGTTGCAGGCCGTCTGCTCGCGCGTGGCGGTCCTGAAGTCGTCGTAGCGCAGCTTCA
>NZ_AFAL01000572.1 GCF_000193225.1 Verminephrobacter aporrectodeae subsp. tuberculatae At4
GAACTGCGCATCATGAGCCAGGCTTGGGCGCGGAAGAACCGGTCGGTCGAGCCCAAGGACTTCAAGGGCAAGGACGAGAATTTTGCGCACCGCAACGCCATGGGAACCGGGCCCTATACGCTGGAATCGTGGCAGCCCGACGTGAAGATGGTGCTCAAGCGCAACCCCCAGTGGTGGGGCACGATGGAGGGCAACGTGACCGAGATCGTCTACACGCCCATCAAGTCGGTGGCCACGCGCATGGCGGCGCTGCTGTCGGGGGAGGTGGACATGGTGCTCGACCCCTCGCCGCAGGATCTGGAGCGGCTGCGTGCCAACCCCGAGTTGAAGGTGGTCGAGGGGCTGGAATACCGCACCATCTTTCTCGGCATGGACCAGTTCCGCGAGGAACTGCCGGGCTCGAACATCCAGGGCAAGAATCCGCTCAAGGACGTGCGCGTGCGCCGGGCCCTGTACCAGGCCATCGACGAGGAAACGATTGCGCGCAGCATCATGCGTGGCCTGGGCAAGCCCACCGGCACCCTCGTGGCGCCCATGGTCACGGGCTATACCGAGGCGGTGGGCAAGCGCCTGCCGTACAGCGTCGAAGCGGCCAGGAAGCTGCTCGCCGAGGCCGGTTACCCGGATGGTTTCGAGGTGGACTTTGCCTGCCCGAACAACCGCTACATCAACGACGAGGCCATTTGCCAGGCCGTCACGGCCATGTGGTCGCGGGTGGGCGTAAGAGCCAAGCTGCGCACCATGCCGCTGGCGACCTACTTTCCGATGATCCAGCGCTTCGAGGCCAGCATCTACATGCTGGGCTGGGGCGTCCCCACGTTCGACGCGCTCTACAGCCTGCAATCGCTGGTGCGCACGGTGGGCACGGGCGCTGACGGCCATTACAACCGGGGTCGCTACAGCCATCCGCGCATGGACTACCTCGTGGACCGCATCAAGGGGGAGACGGACGCGCCCGTGCGCACGCGCATGCTCACCGAGGCGCTGCAACTGTCCAACGACACCGTGTCGCACATTCCCTTGCACGACCAGGTGATCCCCTGGGCCATGAAGAGGAACATCGATCTCGTGCACCGCGCGGATAACCGCGTGGACATCCACATGGTCAAAGTGAACTGACCCGGCTGCGCAGCCGGCCTGCGGCGTCTTGGTCCAATGCTGGGCTTGGCACCATCTTTGCGTGTCCATCTCCAGAATGCCCGCCCGGGAATTCAGGGACTTCCTCTTGGCCGCAGCGCCGGCTTTTCTGCACAGCAAAACTTGGTATCGAAAGGGTTCCATGCAATCCAAACACCGCTTTCTGTCGCTGGCCGCTGCGGCCGCGCTACTGCTCGCGCCCGTGCTGCTGCACGCCCGGCCCTTCAAATGGGCGAGC
>NZ_AFAL01000571.1 GCF_000193225.1 Verminephrobacter aporrectodeae subsp. tuberculatae At4
AGCGCTCGGAGAAGGTGATGGTGGTTGATTCGCCGGCGCAGAGCTTGGTGTCATCGATGGTGATGTCGGTCGGAGTGGGCCGCTTGGTATCAATGGAGTAGTTGGCGCTGCTGGCGGAGCCGGTACCGACGTTGCCTGCGGCGTCGCGCACACCGGCCAAGTTGACGCCGATGGTGTTGCTGCTGTCCTCAATGTTGACCGTGGGCGTGAAGGTGGCGGTCCAGGTTTTGCCGTCTGCATTGGCCGTGAGCGTGCCCAGCGTGCCGTTGGCATCGGTGAGCACGATGTCAGCGCGCGTGAAGTCGGTGACGGTCTCGTTGAAGACGATGGTGACGGTCGTTGTTTCGCCGGCGATGAGGCTGGTGTCGGCCAGCGTGATCGTGGCCGTGAGCCGCTGTGTTTGGACGGTGTAGTTGCCACTGCTGGCGCTGCCCTGGCCGGCGTTGCCCGCGATATCGTTCACGCCCGTGAGGTTGACGCGGATGGTATTCGTCGCGTCGTTGACGTTGGCCGTGGGCGTGAAGGTCGCTGTCCAGGTTTTGCCGTCGGCGTTGGCCGTGAGCGGGCCCAGCGTGCCGTTGGCGTCGGTGAGCACGATGTCCTCGCGCGTGAAGCCGGTGACGGGTTCGCTAAAGGCAAAGGTGACGGTGGTGGTTTCGCCGACGGTGAGCGCGTTGTCGGTCAGGGTGATCGTGGCGGTGGGGCGAACGAGGTCAATGTCGTAGGGGGTGCCAAAGAAAGACGTCACTCCCCAACCTATGTTGCCTGCGACATCGGTCACGGTATTCCCCAAATGCACGCGGATGTAATTGCCGGTCGATGAGGCGCCGGTAGTCGGGGCCGTCAGCGTGAACTGCCAAGTAATGCCGTCGGTGGTACGCAGGTCGGACAATGTGGCGGGATTGGCGGCGGCATCGGAGGTAGATCGAATGCGCGCCAGAGTGAAACTGGCCCGATTCAGTGCTTCGGAGAAGGTGAGGGTGACGGTGGTTGATTCGCCGGCGCAGAGTTTGGTGTTCTCGATGGTGATGGAGTCCGCAAAGGGCCCCTTGGTATCAATGGAGTAGTTGGTGCTGCTGGCACTGCCAACTCCGGCGTTGCCTGCGGCGTCGGTCACACCAGCCAGGTTCACGCTGATGGTGTTGCTGCTGTCCTCGACATTGACCGTGGGCGTGAAGGTGGCGGTCCAGGTTTTGCCGTCGGCGTTGGCCGTGAGCGTGCCCAGCGTGCCGTTGGCATCGGTGAGCACGACGTCGTCGTTGGTGAATCCGCGGACGGCCTCGCTGAAGGCAAAGGTGACGGCGGTGGTTTCGCCCACGGTCAGGCTGGTGTCGGCCAGCGTGATGGTGACGGTGGGGTCTGCGGTGTTCGCTGACCGGGTGCTCACGGTGTAGTTGCTGCTGCTGGCGGTGCCGACACCGGCGTTGCCCGCGATATCGTTCACGCCCGTGAGGTTGACGCGGATGGTATTCGTCGTGTCGTTGACGTTGGCCGTGGGCGTGAAGGTCGCTGTCCAGGTTTTGCCGTCGGCGTTGGCCGTGAGCGGACCCAGCGTGCCGTTGGCGTCGGTGAGCACGATGTCATCGTGCGTGAAGCCGGTGACGGGTTCGCTAAAGGCGAAGGTGACGGTGGTGGTTTCGCCAACGGTGAGCGCGTTGTCGGCCAGGGTGATCGTGGCGGTGGGGCGAACGAGGTCAATGTCGTAGAGGGTGGTATAGAACGACGTCACTCCGACCCGACCCGTGTTGCCTGCGACATCGGTCAAGTCACTCCCGTTTACCCTGTTATACACGTCGAAGTAATTTCCGGTCGATGAGGCGCCGGTAGTCGGGGCAGTGAGCGTGAACTGCCAAGTAATGCCGTCGGTGGTACGCAGGTCGGACAATGTGCCGGGATTGGCGGTGGCGGCAGAGCGAATGCGCGCCAGAGTGAAACTGTCCTGATTGAGCGCTTCGGAGAAGGTGAGGGTGAGGGTGGTTGATTCGCCGGCGCAGAGCTTGGTTTTCGCGATGCTGAGGTCGGTCGGAAAGGGTCGCTTGGTATCGATGGAGTAGTTGGTGCTGCTGGCGGGGCCGGTACCGGCGGTGCCTGCGGCGTTGGTCACGCCAGCGAGGTTGACGCCGATGGTGTTGCTGCTGTCCTCGATGTTGTTCGTGGGCGTGAAGGT
>NZ_AFAL01000570.1 GCF_000193225.1 Verminephrobacter aporrectodeae subsp. tuberculatae At4
ATGGCGGTTTTGCGCTCGAGCGACACGTATTGCCCGATATCTATTTTCTGACCTTGAGCGACCTGCATTACCCCAATGTCATCCGCACCAGTTTTCCGGTGTACGAAGGCAGCACGCAGGCCCAGGTCACGATGGTGGTGCCACCGGGCCTGGGAGTCGACACGGGCGCCAATACAGCGAAGCAGCGGGCGGCCCCTGGTTCGTCGGCGGTGCAAAGCAGCGTGACACAAGACGGCAAGGGGCCACCCCCACGCAGCATCCCCGCCGCCAAGCGCGCGTTGGCGCCCACGCCGCTCGCCGCAGAGGGGGTCGATAGCGCGGTTTTTAGCGCCACTGCGGCCGAGCAAGACCGGCTCGTCAACAAGAAAATCGACTTCCAGGTGCCGATCGGTACCGAGAGCGTCGGCATCAGGATTACCGTGTTTTCCGAGGAGGAATACCTGCTCCCCAAAGTGAGCAGCAGAGCCGAACTTGAGCAACTGATCAGGAAACATCAGCAATCCGGGATGCTTCCGAGAGAGGATAGAAAGTACAAGGATACTTGGTCGTATTCTGTCGTGGGATTTCCTGACATCGAATTTTCAGCCAGCGGTTTGGCAAAACAGTTGCGTTTTACCGATGGAGGAATGACCGAGACCAGGTGCGTAGACGTGACCGGGCAGACCAAGAACGCTGCACTGAACATCAGCGGCAGCGTGAGCGCAATCAACATCGGTGACGATCTCTTGCCAACCACCACGACGGTCGAACTGACGCTGGGATGCAAGAAGCTCAAATCATCGTCTAGCACGCTCGAAGTCTTGTCGGCACAATTCTCGTCGCCGAACAAGAATGCCAATCCGATAATTTCACCGATCACGATTGGAGATGGAATGCATGGCAATCTGGCCGGCTGCTATCTGTCGATCCCGCAAAGCGGCAGTGACAACACCCACACGATTCCGCTTAAAATCACATATTCGCCGGCCGATGCAGAAATCACCGAAATGAACCTGGGGATCACCGAACTGAAGTCGGGTGAGCCGTTTGGCATCCCCACGAATTTTTCCACCGTCAATTTGTTGACGCAAAATCATACCAAGCAGCCTGGGCTGATCACATTCCCCGGAATTTCTCTGCCCGCCTTCGCGGGTGACATGGCCCTGGGAAATCTGGCCGTCATGGTCCGTCTCAAAGGCAGCGTGGGGGGCGCCGCAGTGAGTTCCGACCCCGCAGGAAGGGGTGGGCGGGTCAAATTTGGCGTAAAAAA
>NZ_AFAL01000569.1 GCF_000193225.1 Verminephrobacter aporrectodeae subsp. tuberculatae At4
GGTCTTGCCCGATACCGCCACGCTGTTCACGCTGATGGCCGCATTGCCTGCGCTGCTGACCGCAAAGGCCGAGGCGGCTGCGGTGTTCACGGCATCCAGGTTGCTCGCGTCGGTGTAGGTCAGCGTCAGTTGGTTGCCGGTGACCTTGGGGCGATGGTCGCCGGTGGTGATCAGCACCGGGGCCGTGGTGTCTGCTGGCGCTGGCGTGTTGTTGTACACCACGGTGGCCGCAAAAAAGGTGGTCGCGTCGTTGCCTGCGACGTCCTGTATGGCGTTGGCGTCGTTGCCGGTCGTGGGGTCGGTGTAGGCGACGGTGACCGTCTGGCCGTGGCTGACCGCCGTGGTCAGCGTGAGCGTGACGGTCTTGGCTTGGGCCTCGACGGTGACGTTGGTGACGGCGTTCGCGACGCCATTGACAAGCACCGCAAAGGCCTCGTTGGCCGGCTTGTGGTCCGCGTCCAGGTCGCTGCTGTCGTCGAAGCTGAGTACCAGTTGGTTGCCGTTGACCCGGGGACGCGTCGTGTCGCCGGTGGTGATCAGCACCGGGGCCGTGGTGTCCGACCGGGTGTCCACGGTGTAGTTGGCGCTGGCGATCGTGCCCGTCGCGCTATTGCCCGCCAGGTCCCGCACACCGCTCATGTTCACGCCGATGGTGTTGCTCGCGTCGTTTATGTTGGCGCTGGGCGTGAAGGTCGCGGTCCAGGTTTTTCCGTCTGCGCTGGCTATCAAAGGACCCAGTGTGCCGTTCGCGTTCGAGAGGTCTATCTTGCTCGCATCGAAGCCGTTGACTGCCTCGTTGAAGCTGAAGCTGACGGTCGTGGTTTCGCCACCCGTCAGGCTGCTGTCGGCCAGCGTGATGGTCACGCTGGGGAGCACGGTGTCGATGTCGTAGCGGACCGTGGAGTCCGCCGTGCCCACCCCGGCGTTGCCCGCAAGGTCGGTGATTCCTGCCAGGTTCACGCTGATCTTGTTGCCCGTCGTACTGCTGACGGAGGGGGACTCCGGGGCCGTCAGCGTGACTTCCCAGGTGGTGCCGCCGTCGGTCCTGCGCAGGTTGGACAGCCTCGCGCCTCCCTCCACGGTCAGGTCGGCGATGCTGAAGCTGTCGGGGGCTATGTCTTCGGAGAAGCGGATCGTGGCGGTGGTGCTTTCGCCCAGGTGCAGTTTGTCGTCGCCGATCGTGATCGGGTTGGTCGCCGCCAGCGTGGGGGGTTTGGTGTCGATGCTGTAGTTGGCGCTGTGGGTGATGCCCACCCCGGCCCTTTCGGCTGCGTTCCTGACCCCGGTCATGTTCACGCCGATGCTGTTGCTCGCGTCCTCCGTGGTGGCCGTGGGCGTGAACGTGGCGGTCCAGATTTTTCTGTCCGTGCCCACCGCGGTGAGCGGACCCAGCGTGCCGTTGGCGTCCGTCAGAACGATGTCCTCGGAACTGAACCCGCTGACGGTCTCGCTGAAGCGGAAGGTGACGGTCGTCGTTTCCCCCGCCTTGAGCGTGGTATCGGCCAGCGTGATCGTGGCGGTCGGCACGACGACGCCGCCGGCAGACCGGGTGTCCACGGTGTAGTGGGCGCTGCTGACCGGGCTCAGCGTGCCATTGCCCGCCAAGTCCCACACGCCGCTCATGTTCACGCGGATGGTGTTGTTCGTCACGTTGTTCACGTTCTCCGTGGGCGTGAAGGTCGCGGTCCAGGTCTTTCCTGCTTCGCTGGCCGTCAGCGGACCCAGTGTGCCGTTCGCGTTCGAGAGGTCTATCTTGCTTGCGTCAAAGCCGCGGACGACCTCCGTGAAGCTGAAGGTGACCAGCGCGGTTTCGCCACTCGTCAGGTGGTTGTCGGCCAGCGTGATGGTCACGCGGGGGGGTCAACGTCGATGTCGTAGCTGACCGTGGAGACCGCTGTGCCCGCCCCGGCGTTGCCCGCGAGGTCGGTGATTTGGGCCAGGTTCACGCGAATCTTGTTGCCCGTCGAACTGTTGACGGAGGCAGGATTCAAGGCCTGCTCAATGGGCCCCGGGGCCGTCAGCGTGACCTCCCAGGTGGTGGTGCCGCCGCCGGTGCTGCGCAGGTT
>NZ_AFAL01000568.1 GCF_000193225.1 Verminephrobacter aporrectodeae subsp. tuberculatae At4
ATCAAAGCCGGTGACGGGCTCGCTGAAGCGGAAGGTGACTGTTGTGGTTTCCCCTGCGGTGAGCAGGCTGTCGGCCAGCGTGATGGTGGCCGTGGGGGCGGTGGTGTCGCGCGTATCCACGGTGTAGTTGGCGCTGGTGATGGTGCGTGTTCCGGCGTTGCCCGCGAGGCCCGACACACCCGACAGGTTCACGCGGATGGTATTCGTCGTGTCGTTGGCGTTGGCCGTGGGCGTGAAGGTGGCCGTCCAGACCGTGCGGTTGGCGTTGGACGTGAGCGGGCCCAAGGTGCCGTTGGCATTCGAGAGGTCGACGTCGCTGGCATCAAAGCCGCTGACGGGTTCGCTGAAAGTGAAGGTGACGGGGGTGGTCTCGCCCGCGGTGAGCGCGCTGTCGGCCAGCGTGATGGTGGCCGTGGGGCCGGTGGTGTCGCGCGTGTCCACGGTGTAGTTGGCGCTGGTGGTGGTGCGCGTTCCGATGTTGCCCGCGAGGTCCGATACGCCGCGCAGGTTCACGCTGATGGTATTCGTCGTGTCGTTGACGTTGGCCGTGGGCGTGAAGGTGGCCGTCCAGGTTCTGCCGTCTGCCGCGGCCGTGAGCGGGCCCAGCGTGCCGTTGGCATTCGAGAGGTTGACGTCGCTGGCATCAAAGCCGGTGACGGGCTCGTTGAAGCGGAAGGTGACGGTGGTGGTTTCCCCCGCGGTGAGCGCGCTGTCGGCCAGCGTGATGGTGGCCGAGGGGCGCCGGGCGTCGATGTCGTAGGTGACCGTGGAGACGGCCTCGCCCACGCCCGCCTTGCCGGCGAGGTTGGTCACGCCGGCGAGGTTGACACGGATCTGATTGCCCGTCGAACTGCGCACTGTGCCGGGGTTGGTGATGGCGGGATTGGCGGGATCCGGATTCCCCGGGGCTGTCAGCGTGACCTCCCAGGTGCTGCCGCCGTCGGTGCTGCGCAGGTTGGACAGTCGCACGCCACCGCCCACGGTCAGGTCGGCGGTGGTGAAACTGCTGGCATCGATGGCTTCGGAGAAGCGGATGGTGGCGGTGGCCGTTTTGCCAATGCCCAGTTTGTTGCTGCTGATCGTGATCGCGGCAGTGAGGTTTGTGGTGTTTGTCATCGAATTCCTTTTTCAGCAGCAACGAGAACGTAACAAAAGTGGCGCACATTTAAACACAATCGAGTGCTCTATTACGAAATTTTTCTTGGATGCCTTGGCGTGCCCTGCGCGCTAGCGTTCGACGCCCATGCAGAACATGGCGCAGACGGTGGTCTCGTCCACCCCCTTGGGCGTGGCCAATCGCCGTGCCCTGCGC
>NZ_AFAL01000567.1 GCF_000193225.1 Verminephrobacter aporrectodeae subsp. tuberculatae At4
GCCCCGTCAGGCCCGACGGACAAGGACACCAGGAACGACACGGACAGCGACGGCATTCCCGACAGCACCGAAAACCGAACCCCCGGCATCCCCGGCCCCGGTGGCGCAGCCCCCGTGGTCGGCGACGGCAACGGAGACGGCATCCAGGACAGCACGCAGCCTGCGGTGGCATCGGCCAGCGTCACCGTCAGCCCCATCGGAGAAAGCAAGCCCGCAGGCGCAGCCAGCACCTACGTGACCCTGGTGACCGGCAGCCAGGACGGCAAGCTGGACCCGGACAGCGGTGCCCGCATCACCCGCCTGGAGCA
>NZ_AFAL01000566.1 GCF_000193225.1 Verminephrobacter aporrectodeae subsp. tuberculatae At4
ACCGACGGCGCAGGCCGCAACCGGCTGCTGCCGCCCCAACCTGGCACAGCGGGCGCACAGCCCATGCGCGACGATTTTGGCCGCATCGTGCGCACCAGCAACCCCGACGCAGGAGCGAGCATCTGGGAATACGACGCAGCAGACCGCCTGATAGCCAACCGCGACGCCGCCGGCAACCAGGCGCACTACGCGTATGACATCAGCGGCCGCATCCTGCGCCAAGACATCAGCGACGCGGCCGACCCGAAGAAAACCACCACGACCACCTGGCACTACACAGGCAGCCAGCTCACTGCGCTCGAACACCCCACGCAAAGCGAGCACTACCAGCACGACCCGCAGGGCCTGCGAACCGAACGGCGCACCATCCGGCACCAGGCCGACGGCAGCACCCGAAACAGCCTGACGCGCTACACCTACGACGAACAAGGCAACGTGCTCAGCACCAGCCTGCCCGACGGC
>NZ_AFAL01000565.1 GCF_000193225.1 Verminephrobacter aporrectodeae subsp. tuberculatae At4
CTGCACGCGCCCCTGCTCCTTGAGGAAGGCCGCCGTGGCGGCCATCGCCTTGGCCGCGCCACCTCCCAGCCACGTCGGCGACACCTGCTCGGCCATCGTCGGGAATCTGTACAGGCGCATCACGGCCAGCACATCCTTCGGATCGGCCTTGGTCCATTTCGCCATCGCCTTGAGTGCATCGTCAGATTGACGGGCGCCAGGGCCTGCAGCGTGCCCCCCTTCACCGCGTAGTTGACCGTCAGTTCCCGGATGTCGAGCGTTGGCATGGTCGTCCCGTTCGGCGGCTTACTTGCCCATCGCCTTGTCGACGCAGGTCGTGGTCACGAAGGCGCTGTCGTCGGGCCTGACTTCCTGCACGCGCCCCTGCTCCCTGAGGAAGGCCGCCGTGCCGGCCATCGCCTTGGCCGCGCCACCTCCCAGCCACGTCGGCGACACCTGCTCGGCCATCGTCGGGAAGCGGTACAGGCGCATCACGGGCAGCACATCCTTCGGATCGGCCTTGGTCCATTTCGCCATCGCCTTGAGTGCATCGTCAGATTGGGGCGCCAGGGCCTGCAGCGTGCCCCCCTGCACCGCGTAGTTGACCGTCAGTTCCCGGAT
>NZ_AFAL01000564.1 GCF_000193225.1 Verminephrobacter aporrectodeae subsp. tuberculatae At4
TGACGGTGGTGCTCTCGCCTGCCTTGAGGCGGGTGTTGGCCAGCGTGATGTTCAAATCGATGCTCATGGTGCTTTTCGTGGTGGGTGGGTGTTGGATGGGGTTTGGGCGCACTCCCTCTGTGGGCATGCGCCGGTGATGGGCGTTACTTCATGGGGGCTGGTTTTGGTCGGCCGCCATGGGCGGGCATTCCCGCCTCAAGGTGCGCAGAAAAAGGCAGCGCACCCGGTTGATCCGTGGGCTGCATGTGCAAGCCCGGAGAAAGGCCGGTGCTTGGCCTTGCTTTATGGGAATTGGTGCGGGCAGGCCGCCATGGACGAGGGTCTCCCGCTTCAAGGTGCGCAGAAGAAGGCAGCGCAATCTGGTCCGTGGACTGCATGCGCAGACTCGGAGAAAGGCCGGTAATTGGCCTTGCTATCGGGGGATTGGTGGCGGCAAGCCGCGATGGGCGAGGGCTTCCCGCTTCAAGGTACGCAGAAAAAGGCAGCGCAATCTGGTCCGTGGGCTGCGTGCGCGGCCCCGGAGCAGAGCCGGTGGTTAGCCTTGCTTTATGGGGATTAGGTGCGGGCGGTCCGCCATGGTGGGA
>NZ_AFAL01000563.1 GCF_000193225.1 Verminephrobacter aporrectodeae subsp. tuberculatae At4
CGCCGGCGCCATCGCCACCATCGCGGGCAACGCGGCCAGCAATATCCTGGGCAGTAGCGCCGCCAAGGCCGGCCTGCCCGACTCGGGCAGCGCACGCAGCCAGACGCAGAGCGTCATCAGCCCGGGCCAGGTGACGTTCACCGGCGAGGACCCCGACGGCAGCAGCGCGCAAGCGCTCGCCACCCTGACGGCGCGCGACCCGAGCACAGCCAACCAGAGCCTGAAAAACAACCTGACGTTGGTAGAGGCGCAGGACATTGCGAAGAACCAGCAAAAGGCGCAGGACGACATCCGGGCCGCAGGAATCATCGGCAGCATGGGCGCGCAAGCGATTGGCGACATTGCGCAAAAGAACGGCTGGGTGGAAGGCTCCGCACAGAAAGTGCTCTTGCACGGCGCGCTCGGAGCCGGTCTTGCCCTGGTCGGAGGCGGCAACGCCGGCGCCGGATTCGTCAGCGGCGCAGCCAACGAATTGGCCGTGGGCGCCATGGCCAACTACCTCGAAGCCAACGGCATCCCGCGCGGCAGCGAGGAGCAC
>NZ_AFAL01000562.1 GCF_000193225.1 Verminephrobacter aporrectodeae subsp. tuberculatae At4
ATGCTTGCGCGCAGTGTCCAGATAGAAGCGGATCGTGCAGAAGCTTTGCGCTCCGGCAAAGGTGCGAAAGCAACCCGAGATTTTTTGCTTGACCTTGGGCATCCGGATGACCCGCTCGGCCAAGTTGTTCGTGAAAGGCACCGACAGGTCACGCGCAAAGCGCAGCACCTCTTGCTCATGATCGCGCAGGCGTCGCAGCAAATTGAACGCATCCGACTGCTTGGCCCGTCCACGTTTTCCCGGCTCCTTGACGCGTTGCGGGTTGAGCGCTTGCCCCTCATCCAACAGGGCACGGTAGCGTCTTATCCAACGCAGCAGTTGGCGTGACTGCACCGCAGTGATTCCCTGTGTGCGAGCCCGTTCGCAGCCTCGATGCGCTGCCAGCAGCATGTCCATCATGCGTTGCGGTCAAGCTTGGCCACTGCTCTGGGCCAAGAAGGTCAGCTCGCGCAGACGGCGCTGGCCTTGCTGTCCGCGCGTCTTTCGTCGGTCTTCAGCGCCGCAGCTGCGCGATCAGCGCCACGATCTCCGCGAAGACCGCATGGCCGGTCGATGCGGCGACGTCGATCACCTGGCTGTGGCGGTAGTAGGGGCTCAGGTCCAGCCCCACGCCCAGGCCGCCGATCCCGATGCGGCCGGCCTGTTCGTGGCGTGCGACGACATCGCGCAGGTGGTGCTCCAGGTAGTGGGCGTCGTTGGCCAGTTCGGTGGCGCTGTCCATCGGCGAGCCGTCTGAGACGACCAGCAGCACCTTGCGTTCCTCGCCGCGTGCGAGCAGGCGGGCGCATGCCCAGTGGACGGCTTCTGCGTCGATCCCTTCGCGAAACAGATCCGCCTTCAGCAGGGCAGCGATGGCCGGCCGTGCGCGGCGCCAGGGCGTCGCGGCGGCCTTGAACACCATGTGGCAGCGCTCGTTGAGGCGCCCGGGGTGCGGCGGGCGGCCGGCGCGCTGCCAGTCGCGCCGCGCGCGGCCGCCGTTCCACGCGCCGGTGGTGTAACCCAGAATCTCGCTCGTCACGCCTGCCTGTTCGAGGGCGCGCGACAGCACGTCGACCAGCATGGCCACCGATTCGGCGTGCTCCTGCATCGAGCCGGAGCAATCGATGAGGAAGGTCAGCGCGCAGTCCGCCACGGGTTCTTGCCGCTCCCTGCGGAACAGCCGTCGCTCGGTCGGCGACGCGATCAGTTGCGCCAGCCGGCGGCCGTCGATGTGGCCTTCTTCCTGGCCGCCATCCCAGCCCTCGCGCGTGGGGTCGGTCAGCAGCGCGCGCAGCTGTCGCGCCAGCCGCGCCACGTTCACGCCCTGCGCGGCGATGCGGCGGTCGATGCGCTCGCGGTGGGCGGCCAGCACCTCCTTGCGCGCCAGCGTGCCGGCGTCCTGCTCGCGGTCGTAGGCAGTCGTGAATACGCGGTAGACGCCGCTGGCATCGTCCAGCACGCGGCTGCGTCCGGCATGCGCGGCCGTGAAGCGCTCGACGATCTCCGCGTCCATGTCGGCCACCAGGCTGAACAGGCCGCGCCGCGTGTCGGTGTCGGCGCCATCGCGCCGGTCTTCGCCGTCGTCGGCTGCGTCGGCCAGCAGCCCGGCCACGGTGCGCGCGATGTCGCGCGCGTGCATCGCGTACGCGGCCTGGTCGGCGCGGTCGCGGCGCAGGCCCGCCAGCGCATGGCCGATGACTGGCGACAGGCAGAATCGGGTGGCTTCCAGCATGTCTTCGGTCTGCTCGACCACCTGCTGCCCGGTGACGCGCGCCCGGCAGATCTGCGCGACGGTGTAGATCAGCAGGCCGCGCGCCGTGTCGGTCATGCCCGAGTGGTGCAAGGCCAGTGACCACTGCGCGTGCCGATGCCGCAGGTTGCGCACCATGCCTGGCATCGCCTCGGGTGCCAGCGCTTCGACGCGGAACTGCTCGAGCATCTCGAAGATGAAGCGCTCGATGGCTTGCTCGGGCTTGAGCGCCGCGTGCAGCGCCGCATCGGAGCCCGCGATGCGCAGCGCCAGGCCGTCGGCCACGCCGCGAAAGGACCTGAAGTCGTCGGTGTCGGCTGACGGATGCAGGTGCGGCGCGAACCAGGGCAGCGGCTCGCGGCCCCGGTGCAGGCGCGGCCCGCGAAAGTGCAAGTCGCGCTCACCGCTGACGGCGCGCACCACGCCCGCGCAGAGTTCGGCCACGCGCTGTTGCTGCCGGATGCGCTGCTGACCGTCGCTCATGGGCCGTGGCGTCAGAGGGGGCAGAGCTGGTGCGATTCCTTCAACTCAAGGTCGAAGCAGCGCTGGAAATACTCGGCGACCAGCGGGCGTTCCGCCTCGTCGCACTTGTTGACGAAGGAAAGCCGGAAGGCCTGGGCCGGGTCCTTGAAGATCTCCACGTTCTCGGCCCAGGTGATCACGGTGCGCGGCGACATCAGCGTCGAAAGGTCGCCCACGGCAAAGCCCTTGCGGGTCAGATCGGCCACGGCGACCATCGCGCGGACCAGCACCGTGCCCGCATCGTTGGCCAACGAAGGCACGCGCGCCTGCACGATCGCCAGCTCTTCGTCGGGCGGCAGGTAGTCGAGCGAGGCGACGATGTTCCAGCGGTCGATCTGCGCATGGTTCAGGCGCTGGGCACCGTGATACAGGCCGTTGAGGTTGCCCAGGCCCACCGTGTTGGCCGTGGCGAACAAGCGCAAGAAGGGGTGCGGGCGCAGCACGCGGTTCTGGTCCATCAGGGTGAACTGTCCGTCGCGTTCCAGGATGCGCTGGATGACGAACATCACGTCCGGCCGGCCGGCGTCGTACTCGTCGAAGATCAGCGCCACCGGGCGTTGCAGCGCCCAGGGCACGATGCCTTCCTGGAACTCGGTGACCTGCTGGCCGCCGCGCAGCACGACGGCGTCCTTGCCCACCAGGTCCGGGCGGCTGATGTGGCCGTCGAGGTTGAGCCGCACGCACGGCCAGTTCAAGCGCGCCGCGACCTGCTCGATGTGCGTGGACTTGCCGGTGCCATGCAGCCCCTGCACCATCACGCGCCGGTCGCGCATGAAGCCCGCCAGGATGGCCAGCGTGACGTCGGGCTGGAAGCGGTAGACGCTGTCGATCCTGGGCACGTGCGCATCGCGCTCGCTGAAGGCGGGCACCTGCAGGTCGCTGTCGATGCCGAAGGTGTCGCGCACGCTCAGCAGGCGGTCGGGTCGAAGGTCGGCGGTGTCGGTCACGGTGTCGTCTTTGGGTGTCTGCACGGGCTCAGGCCTGCACGCGGCTGTCGGGATCGGCGTCTACGGCGATCCGGCTCAGCGCCTGGGCGGCGCGCTGCAGCGCCGGAATCAGCGTCTTTGCCTTGGCCAGGTTCAGCCGCATCACCGGCGCCTGCACGGCCAGGCACAGGTTCGACGGCCCACTGGCGCTGGGCACCAGCATGGCGATGCACAGCAGGCCGGGCAGGAACTCCTCGTTGTCGATGGCGAAGGCGTCCTTTCGAACGCGGGCGATCTCGTGCTCGATCTGCGCCAGGTTCGTCAGCGTCTTCGGGGTGCAGGCCTCCAGCGTACCGTTGGCCAGCAGACGGCGGCGCTGCGCGGCGTCCATCTGCGCCAGAAATATCTTGCCGCTGGCCGAGCAATGCACCGGCACGCGCGAGCCCGGATGCAGATGGAAGCGCAGCGGCGCCACGGTCTCGACGCGGTCCAGGTAGACCACTTCGCTGCCCGAAAGCGCCGTGATGTTGCAGCTTTCGCCCACTTCCTCCACCAGGCGCCGCAGCACGGCATGCCGCGCGCCATGCAGGCTGTCATTGAGCAGCAGGTTTTCCGCCAGTCGCCGCAGCCGCGTGCCCATGCCGTAGTGCCGGCCATCGACCTCGCGCTGCAGCAGGCCGCCGGCTTCCAGCTGCTGAAGCATGCGATGGAGCGTGGGCTTGGGCAGGCCGGTCTCTTCGACCAGGCCCTGCAGCGCGTAGAGCCGGTCCCGGGCGGCGATGGTTTCCAGCAGCGAGAACAGCCGCATCGCCGGCGTGTCGGCGCCGGTTTCGACGCCCTCGGCGCGCGCTTCGAGCTTGGCACTCTTGACGATCTTCATGGCTGCCGATCATAGCCAGATGCGAAAACAGTACATGGCGTTCCGATTTTTTAGATTTGTTTGACGCGCACGCCGGAGCGGCCTATATTCGCGATCAACAAGAAATCGGAACATGTAGTTCCACCTTTTTCCACCCCATCCCGCCACCAGAGACCGAAGGAGACACTCTCATGACCCGGCAACCCACGGCCATCGAACGTTGCGTCGTCAGCGGCGTGCAGAAGATGACGCCTTCCGAAGCCTTCGTCGAGACGCTGGTGGCCCAGGGCGTGAGCGACATGTTCGGCATCATGGGCTCGGCCTTCATGGACGCGATGGACATTTTCGCGCCGGCCGGCATCCGCCTGATTCCGGTGGTGCATGAGCAGGGTGGGGCGCACATGGCCGACGGCTATGCGCGGGTGTCGGGCCGCCATGGCGTGGTGATCGGCCAGAACGGCCCCGGCATCAGCAACTGCGTCACGGCCATCGCGGCTGCCTACTGGGCACACAGCCCGGTCGTGATGATCACGCCCGAAACCGGCACCATGGGCATGGGCCTGGGTGGCTTCCAGGAGGCCAACCAGCTGCCGATGTTCCAGGAGTTCACCAAGTACCAGGGCCACGTCGTCAACCCCAAGCGCATGGCCGAGTTCACGGCGCGCAGCTTCGACCGCGCCATCTCCGAGAACGGGCCGACGCAGCTGAACATTCCGCGCGACTACTTCTACGGCGAGATCCAGTGCGAGATCCCGAAACCGATGCGCATCGAACGCAGCGCCGGCGGCGAGCAGAGCCTGCAGGCCGCGGCCGATCTGCTGGCCACGGCCAAGTTCCCGGTCATCCTGTCTGGCGGCGGCGTGGTGATGGGCGACGCGGTGGAGGAATGCAAGGCCCTGGCCGAGCGCCTGGGCGCGCCCGTGGCCAACGGCTATCTGCGCAACGACTCGTTCCCCGCCAGCCATCCGCTGTGGGCCGGCCCGCTGGGCTACCAGGGCTCGAAGGCGGCGATGAAGCTCATCGCGCAGGCCGACGTGGTCATCGCCCTGGGCTCGCGCATGGGCCCCTTCGGCACGCTGCCGCAGCACGGCATGGACTACTGGCCCAAGGACGCGAAGATCATCCAGGTGGAAGCCGATCACACCAACCTGGGTCTGGTGAAGAAGATCACCGTCGGCATCCACGGCGACGCCAAGGCCACGGCCAAGGCGCTGCTGAAGCGGCTCGAAGGCCGGACGCTGGCCTGCGACGCCACCAAGGCCGAACGCGCCGCGACCATCCAGGCCGAGAAGGACGCCTGGGAGAAGGAATTGGACGAGTGGACGCATGAGCGCGATCCCTTCAGCCTGGACGCCATCGAAGAAGCCAAGGGCGAGAAGACGCCGACCGGCGGCAGCTACCTGCACCCGCGCCAAGTGCTGCGCGAACTGGAGACGGCCATGCCGCCGCGCGTGATGGTCTCCACCGACATCGGCAACATCAACGCCGTGGCCAACAGCTACCTGCGCTTCGAGGAGCCGCGCAGTTTCTTCGCGCCGATGAGCTTCGGCAACTGCGGCTACTCGCTGCCCACCATGATCGGCGCCAAGTGCGCGGCGCCCGACCGCCCCGCCGTGGCCTACGCCGGCGACGGTGCCTGGGGCATGAGCATGGTCGAAATCATGACGGCCGTGCGGCACGACATTCCGGTGACGGCCGTGGTCTTCCACAACCGCCAGTGGGGCGCCGAGAAGAAGAACCAGGTCGATTTCTACAACCGCCGCTTTGTCGCGGGCGAACTGGAGAGCGAGAGCTTCGCCGGCATCGCCAAGTCGATGGGCGCCGAAGGCATCGTGGTCGACAAGCTGGAAGACGTGGGCCCGGCGCTCAAAAAAGCCATCGACATGCAGATGAACGAAGGCAAGACCTGCGTCATCGAAATCATGTGCACACGGGAACTGGGCGACCCGTTCCGCCGCGACGCGCTGGCCAAGCCCGTGCGCTTCCTGGACAAGTACAAGGACTACGTCTGAGCCCGCGCTGACGGTCACTGCCATGACTTCAGCGCTTCTCGCAGAAACGACAAGCGCTCCGGCCACGCATCCACGGCTCGACGACCTGGTTCGTCGGGCGCGTGAGCGCGCGGCCGACGCGCCCCAGCGCATCGCGCTGGTCTACCCGTGCGACAGCGCGGCCATCGGCGCGGCGGCGCGCATCATCGACGCCCAACTTGCGCTACCGGTGCTCGTCGGCCCGCGCGCTGCCATCGCCCAGGCGGCGCTGGCGGCTGGCATCGATATCGCGCGCTTCGAGATCGTCGA
>NZ_AFAL01000561.1 GCF_000193225.1 Verminephrobacter aporrectodeae subsp. tuberculatae At4
CCACCCCGAAGTCACGCACACCTACTCGGCAGTGAACTCGGCCTGGTCGATACCTACACCCCGGGCGATTTTCTGAGCTACCTACTCGGCAGTGAACGCTCGACAAGCGGGTCGAGCAGCGCTACCCCTTTTCTGAGCTACCTACTCGGCAGTGAACTCGTTGTCCTTGAATTTCTTCCTGGTGTCTTCTTTCTGAGCTACCTACTCGGCAGTGAACGCGAAGGCGGCGTGGAAGGCGGCGTGGTTTGTTTTCTGAGCTACCTACTCGGCAGTGAACTTCTGCATGTCCCAATTGTTCGATGCGTTCCATTTCTGAGCTACCTACTCGGCAGTGAAC
>NZ_AFAL01000560.1 GCF_000193225.1 Verminephrobacter aporrectodeae subsp. tuberculatae At4
ACGGTCTTGGCCGTGGCGTGCACCACGGCGCTGCGCACGGTGATGGCCGCCGCGCCCGCGGCGGTGTTCACCGCAAAGCCGGCGCTGCCCGCGATCGCTGCGGCGTACAGGCTGCCCGCTTCGGTGTACGTGAGCACCAGCTGGTTGCCGGTGACCGTGGCGGTGTTGACGCTGGGGGACTGAACGTCAATGTCGTAGGTGACCGTGGAGTCCACTGTGCCCACCCCTGCGGTGCCCGCGCGGTTGGTGATTTCGGCCAGGTTCACGCGGATCGTGTTTCCCGTCGAACCGTTGGCGAGGAGGGCATTCGAGGCGATCGCACGGGCATCCGGGGCCGACAGCGTGACCTTCCAGGTCGTGCCGCCGTCGGTGCTGTACAGGTGGGACAGCTCCGCGCCTCCGCCCGCGGTCAGGTCGGCGATGGTGAAACTGCTGACGTTAATGGCTTCGGAGAAGCGGATGGTGACGGTGGTGCTTTTGCCAAAGCCCAGTTTGTCGTAGCGGATCGTGATCGGGTCGGTCGCCACCAGCGTGGGGCCGGGGCCCGATGGTGCCGTGGGCGTGCCATGGGTCACGGCCTGTTCGCTGAAGTTCGCTGCGTCGTTGCCCGCAGCGTCCTGCACCACGGCGCCAGTCGCGGGCTTGGTGTAGCTGACGGTCAGCGTCTCGGCCGGGGCCACGGCGCGGCTCAGCGTGAGCGTCACGGTCTTGGCCACCCCGTTGACCACGGCGCTGCTCACGGTGATGGCCGCCGCGCCCGCGGCGGTGTTCACCGCAAAGCCGGCGTTGCCCGCGAGCGCGGCCGCGTCCAGGGTGCCCGCTTCGGTGTACCTGAGCACCAGTTGGTCGCCGGTGACCGTGGCGCTGTGGAACGCCGGGGGCGTGGTGTCTGCTGATTGGGTGTCCACGGTGTAGTTGGCGCTGGTGGCGATGCCGGTACCGAACGTGTCTCCCAGGTCGGCTACGCCGCCCAAGTTGACGCGGATGGTGTTGGTCGCGTCGTTGCAGTTGGCCTTGGGTGTGAGGGAGGCGGTCCAGGTTTTGTTGTCGGTGGTCGTGAGCAGGCCCAGCGTGCTGGTGGTGGCGTCAAACACGACGTCACTGATCGAGAATTCGAGGACCCCCTGGTTGAAGGCGAAGGT
>NZ_AFAL01000559.1 GCF_000193225.1 Verminephrobacter aporrectodeae subsp. tuberculatae At4
GGCGGATCGCCTTTTGGATTGCTTGGCGCAATTGCAGGCTTGGCTTGCGCACCAACTGCCAATCAACGCCACGCAGCAAACGCTGTTCGGCCACTCGTTCGGTGGGCTGCTGACGCTTTATGCGCTGTTCAGCCGACCGGCGCTGTTCCAACGCTACTTCGCCGCCAGTCCTTCGATCTGGTGGGGCGATCGAGCCATCCTGGTGCACCGCGACCGCTTCCTGCAGCGCCCCGCGGGCGGCGGCGATGACGGCCGGCGTCTGCTGCTCACGGCCGGCAGTCTGGAGGAAGGCGCGGCCAAGCCCCTGGCGGACCCCGGGCGCGAGCGCCGCCAACGCGAGCGGCGCCAAGTCGGTTCGGCACGCGAGCTGGTGGCCAGCCTCGCTGGCGCACCGGGTTTGCGCGCCGAATTCCGATTGCTCGATGGGCAGGACCACGGC
>NZ_AFAL01000558.1 GCF_000193225.1 Verminephrobacter aporrectodeae subsp. tuberculatae At4
GTCCACCGCCCGAGCCGCCTGAATGTGGACATTGCCGTCACTGCTGACCGCTGTGCTGCCGGGGCTGGAGATGCGAATGTCCCCGGTGGCCAGCGCCGTGGTTTGGGTTTGCCCGCGGACGTTGCCGCCCTTGATCCATATGTCGGCTGCGCTGTCCCTGAACTCAGCCCCGGTTTCCAGATGGACTTGCTGGCCCGTGACCGTGCTGTCGTCCAAGGCAATGCCCGTGCCCGACAGGATCGAGACGTTGCCGCTGCGCGACGTGACGCTGGCATTGTGGCGGGCCACCACAAGGGCATCGCTGCGCAGTTGCACATCCTTGTCGGCTGCCACGGATGTACCGGGGTCAAGGTCGATGTTGCGTCCGGCGCTGATGCTCACTTGTCCGCCACCAGCGGTGCTGCTTACTTGGGCAGCACCGTAGTTGGTGTCGTTGACAAGCTTGACCTCCCCCTTGGCGCTGATGACCACGGCACTGCCTGCGGTTTGCTGGGCAAGGCCTGCACCATACAGGTAGGTATCTCCTTCTGAAGCGGTGACAACGCTCCGTGTGCCCTGGACGGAGCCGGTATTGTGAATATGCCCCTTGGCGGCAACCAAGCTGACCGCGCCGGCTGCAATCGTGCCCCGGTTTTCCAGCTGACCATGGGTCGTGACGGCGATCTGTCCACCGCGGGCCTGCCAGGTGCCATAGTTTTGCAGCCGACCATCGACCGTG
>NZ_AFAL01000557.1 GCF_000193225.1 Verminephrobacter aporrectodeae subsp. tuberculatae At4
CTGGAGCGCATGGGCGACGAGGCCAGCAAGATGGCGCGCATGGTGCGCTCCATCATCGAAAGCGGCGCCCCGCGCTCGCTGCCCTCGAGCGACCTGCGCGTGGCCGCCGATCTGGCCTCGGGCCTGCTGCGCAAGGCGCTCGACGCCTTCGCCCGCCTGGACACCAAGACCGCGCTCGCGATCCTCAAGGAGGACGACCTCATCGACAAGGAGTTCGACGGTTTCGTGCGCAAGCTCGTCACCTACATGATGGAAGACCCGCGCACCATCTCGCCGAGTCTGGACCTGCTGTTCCTGGCCAAGGCCATCGAGCGCATCGGAGACCATTCCAAGAACGTCGCCGAACTGATCATCTACCTGGTCATGGGCAAGGACGTGCGCCACACCGCGCTCGACGAGATCGAGTCGGTCGTCTTGTAAGCCACACAGACCCACAAAGGGCTTGGACAGATTTATGAGAAAGCTCCCACGTGTCCTGATCGTCGAGGACGAACCCGCGATTGCCGAACTCATCGCCGTGAACCTGCGGCACAACGGGTTCCAGCCTTTCTGGGCCGAGGACGGTGACTCTGCCCAGCGCGAGCTCGACGCCGTTTTGCCCGACGTGATCCTGCTCGACTGGATGCTGCCCGGGCAAAGCGGTTTGCTCCTGGCCCGCAAATGGCGTGCCGACAGCCGCACCAAGCCGATCCCCATCCTCATGCTCACCGCGCGCGGCGACGAGCCCGACAAGGTCGCCGGGCTCGACGCCGGCGCCGACGACTACATCACCAAGCCGTTTTCCACGCAGGAACTGCTGGCCCGCATCCGCGCGGTGCTGCGCCGCCGCGCGCCGGAGCAGGTCTGCGACAGCGTGGCCATCAGCGATCTGCTGCTCGACGCCGGAACCTACCGGGTGTCCTTTCAGGGGCAGTTGCTCAAGATCGGACCCACCGAGTTCAAACTGCTGCATTTCCTGATGAAGCACGCCGAGCGGGTGCACAGCCGCTCGCAGCTGCTGGACAAGGTCTGGGGCGACCATGTCTTCATCGAAGAGCGCACGGTGGACGTGCACGTCAAGCGGCTGCGCGAGGCCCTGGGCGCCGCGTCCACCATGGTGGAGACCGTGCGCGGCGCGGGCTATCGACTGACCGCGCAGCCGCAGGTCCCGGCGCAGGCCTGATTGCGGGCCGCGATGTCCCTGACCTGAGAAGGCTCTGCAATCCGCATGCTCTGGGGTATTTCGTGCTTCTTGCTCTGGCAGTTGGCCGGGGGCGGCCTGGGGTGGTGGCAGGGCGGTTCCTGGGGCGCCGCGTTGGGCGTGGCCGCAGCCACCTGGGCCTGGTTCTTCTGGGATCTGTTGCGCGGCGCGCGCGTGCGCCACTGGCTGCGTACCGGCGAACTCGCCGACACGCCGATCGTGCGCGGCGTGTGGGGCGAGGCAGCGGACCGTGTGCGGCGCCTGCTGCGCACGCAGGAGGCCCAAATCCGCACCAGCCAGAACCAGTTGCAGGAAATCCTCGCGGCGCTGCATGCCTCGCCCAACGGCGTCGTGCTGCTCGACGCGCAGGGGCGCATCGAGTGGTGCAACCAGATGGCGGCGAATCAATTCGGCCTCGACGCCCAGCGCGACGTCATGCAGTCGATCGGCAACCTGCTGCGCAACCCCGAATTCACCGCGTACTTTGCCGCCAAGGACTTCTCCGGCGACGTGGTCATCGAGGGGCATTCGAGCACGCCGTCGCGGCCGGTGCGCATCTCCGTGCACCTGCATCCCTACGGCGACGGATGCACCTTGCTGCTCTCGCGCGACGTGACGGCGCTGGAGCAGGCCGACGCCATGCGGCGCGACTTCGTGGCCAACGTGTCGCACGAAATCCGCACGCCGCTGACCGTGCTCACCGGCTTTGTCGAGACCTTGCAGACCCTGCCGCTGAGCACCGACGAGCGCGCGCGCTACCTGGGCATGATGGCGCAGCAGGCGCAGCGCATGCAGAGCGTGGTGCAGGACCTGCTGACGCTCTCGCGCCTGGAGGGCAGCCCGCCGCCGGGCATGGCCGAATGGACGCCCGTGCAAACACTCATGCAGCGCTGCGAGGAAGAGGCGCGCGCGCTGTCCTGCCTGCTCACGCAACACCAGCCGCGCCCGCACGCGCTGCGCTTCCCCCCGCAGAGGTCTTGTGCACCGCGGGGGAAATCGCCGGGGTTCCCGCCGAGTTGCAGAGCGCGCTGTCCAACCTGATCAGCAACGCCGTGCGCTACACGCCGGCGGGCAGTTCCATCAGCGTGCGCTGGGAACGCAAGGAGGACGACAGCGCGGTCTTCTCGGTGCACGACACGGGTCCGGGAATCGCCCCCGAGCACATCCCCCGCCTGACCGAGCGTTTCTACCGCGTTGACCGCAGCCGGTCGCGCGAGACCGGGGGCACGGGTCTGGGGCTGGCCATCGTCAAGCACGTGCTGCAACGCCACGGCGCCACGCTCGGCATCACCAGCACCCTGGGCAAGGGCTCGGTGTTTTCCGTGAGTTTCCCCGCGAACCGGCTGCGCAGCCCGGCCCGGCCCGCGCACCAGAGCATGGTGGCGGCGCTCCACGGCACGGCGCCCAAAGGGATGGGGATAGGGATGGGCGTGGGTGCGGGCGAGGGGAGCCTGGCCCATGCGCTGCTGCCCAGGCCGCAGCCCCTTGGCGAGGTGCAGTGAGCGTAGCCCCGATCGGAGCTCAACGCCCGGGTATGGCATCGACCCGGTCGGAAACTCGGGTTTTGCCCGATGGGTGAAGCGGGCGCAGCGCCTTACCCTCGCCGGGCTTTGGCGTATGCATGGACGGCCTTGCCGTTGCCGCGCAAGCCAGCGCACCCGATCCCCGGCACGACAACGGATAACGGCCCCCCGATGAGCAGAAAACGAAGCACCCTGCGGGCACTCAGCGCCTGCGCACTGTCATCGCCTTCGCCGAGGTCTACTTGGCGCTGCTGCACCCGCCAATGGGCATGCTGCTCTTCGTGCTGGCGCGCGTCCCGGGGGACTGAGCATGGAGCGCACGACCGTGGCCATCCTGCCCTGGTTGCTGCCGTTGCTGCCGAGCCCGGGCCTGATCCCCGGCACGCCAAAGCCCGTGCTCCGGATTCCCAAGACGTTCTACTGAGCCTGCGACCATGACGCCCCACATCCGACTCCACAGCGCCGACGACGTCGTCATCGCGCGCACCCAACTGCTTGGCGGCAGCGCCGTCGAGCAGGTCACCGTGCGCGGCCTGATCCCGCCGGGCCACAAGGTCGCGATGCGCGCCATCGCCCCGGGCGAACCGGTGCGCCGCTACAACCAGATCATCGGTTTCGCGAGCCGCCCCATCGCGGCCGGCGAGCACGTGCACACGCACAACCTCGACATGGGCCCGAACAAGGGCGACTTTGCCCGCGACTACGCCTTTGGCGCCGACGTGAAACCCGCGCCCGCAAGGCGCGAGGCCACGTTCATGGGAATCCGGCGCGCCGACGGCCGCGTGGCCACGCGCAACTACATCGCCGTGCTCACCAGCGTGAACTGCTCGGCCACCGCCGCGCGCGCGATCGCCGAGCATTTCTCGCGCCAGACCAACCCGCAGGCGCTCGCGGCGTTTGCGAACATCGACGGCGTGGTCGCGCTGACCCACGGCACGGGCTGCGGAATGGACACGCAGGGCCTGGGAATGCAGATCCTCGAACGCACGCTCACCGGCTACGCCACGCACCCGAACTTTGCCGCCGTGCTGGTCGTCGGACTCGGCTGCGAGGCCAACCAGATCGACCGCTGGCTCGCCGCAGGCCATCTGACCGAAGGCGAAACCCTGCGCACCTTCAACATCCAGGACACGGGCGGAACGCGCAAGACCATCGCCAAGGGCGTGGCGCTGATCGGGCACATGCTGCCGCAGGCCAACGCCGTCCGGCGCGAACCCTGCAGCGCGGCGCACATCACGATCGGGCTGCAATGCGGCGGCTCCGACGGCTATTCGGGAATCAGCGCCAACCCGGCGCTGGGCGCCGCAGTGGACCTGCTGGTGGCGCACGGCGGCACCGCCATCCTCAGCGAAACGCCCGAGATCTACGGCGCCGAGCACCTGCTCACGCGCCGCGCCGCACGGCGCGAGGTGGGGCAGAAGCTGGTCGAGCGCATCAAATGGTGGGAGCATTACACGGCCATTAACCAGGGCGAGATGAACAACAACCCCTCACCCGGAAACAAGGCCGGCGGCCTCAGCACCATCCTGGAAAAGTCCCTGGGCGCAGTCGCCAAGGGCGGCACGAGCAACCTGGAGGCGGTATACGAATACGCCGAGCCGGTCACGGCGCATGGTTTCGTCTACATGGACACGCCGGGCTACGACCCGGTCAGCGCCACGGGCCAGGTGGCCGGCGGAGCGAACCTGATCTGCTTTACCACCGGCCGCGGCTCCGCCTACGGCTGCGCGCCCTCGCCCGCACTCAAGCTCGCAACCAACTCGGCGCTATGGCAGCGGCAGGAGGAAGACATGGACATCAACTGCGGCGAAATCGTCGACGGCAAGGCCACGATCGCGGAAATGGGCCAGCGCATTTTCGACCTGGTCCTCGCAACCGCCTCGGGCGCGCACTCCAAGAGCGAGCAGCATGGCTACGGGCAAAACGAGTTTGTTCCGTGGCAGGTGGGGGCGGTGATGTAATGCGCGGCCTGCGCAGCGGCAGGACCTGCTTGCGAAGGCACTCAATCAACCTGCCCATGCAATTCGCGAGCCGCCTGCACAACGGCTCCGATATGGCGTTCATCGTAGCGGTGCGCCGGACAGATCAAGGTAATCGCCGCGACCACGGTCCCTTCGGCGTTGAGTACCGGGGCAGAGATTCCGGCCAACTCGGCCAAGCGATCCCCCACTGCGGCATAAAAACCATCGGCACGGATGCGCGCATAGAGCCGTCGGTCGCGCCCTGCGGCCTTGCCCCGCACGGGATCGAATGCGCACAGCACCCTGCCGCCCGTGCCCTTGTCCAATGGGAGCAGGTCTCCCGCACGGATATGGTCGCGCACGGGATGCGGCGAATCGACGCGGTACAGACATAGCCGCGCGTCGCCCCTGCGCACGTGGTAGGCGGCGCTCTCCCGGGTGGCGTGCACCAGTGCCTGCAACACCGGCAGTACCAGCCGATCCAGGGAGAACGAGGCGGTGTAGATCGCATGCACGCGCATGACCTCCCGGCCAATGGCGTAGCGTCCGTCGGCCAGGCGCTGCACCCATCCGGCATGCTCCAGCGATGCCAGCAGGCGCAGCGCCGTGCTCTTGTACAGGCGCGTGCGCTGCGCCAGATCCGCCAACGCCAATGCCGCGTCCCCTGCGCGGAAAGCGGCCAGCAGGCTGAGCGCGCGGTCCACGGCGGCCACGCCGCCATGCGCGGCGTCGGCATCGGCAATCGATTCCCGGGCAGGTTTTCTGGGCATGTTCGCAGGGGGACAGTCAGCGCTTGACAAGCAGGGGGCAGTTCGGCGAGCATTTTAATGCAAGGAACTTCATTCCAACTGTCAGAACGACGAGCCCCCCTATGCCACCCCCATCCGGGACGACCGCGCACCCACCTCCCGAGGTTCTGATCAGCGAGGTCGGCCCCCGGGACGGCCTGCAATCGGTCAAGACCACGATGCCCAGCGCAGACAAATGCGCGTGGCTGGACGCGCTGGTTGCTGCGGGCCTGCGCGAGATCGAGGTGGCTTCCTTCGTTCCTGCAAAGCGCCTGCCCCAGATGGCCGACGCGGCGCACGTGGTGCGCCATGCGTGCCGGCATCCGGGCCTGACGGTGGTGGCACTGGTGCCCAACCTGCGCGGGGCGCAGGACGCTCTGCGGGCAGGGGCGCACAAACTGACGCTTCCCGTTTCCGCGAGCGCGGCGCACGCGCTAGCGAACACCCGCAAGACACCCGCGGGGATGGTCGAGGAAGTCCGCGCCATTGCGCGGCTCCGGGATGAACTGTCCCCCGGCACCCGGCTGGAGGTGGGGATCTCCACGGCCTTCGGCTGTAGCTTGCAAGGGCCGGTGCCGCCGGACGACGTCGTCCGCCTGGCGGCCGAATGCATCGCGGCCGGCGCCGATGAATCCGGCCTCTCCGACACCGTGGGGTACGCCCATCCGGCGCAGGTGCGCAGCCTGTTTCGCCGCCTGCGCGCAGAAATCGGGGAGCACGCGGGCGCAGCCCATATGCACAACACGCGCGGTCTGGGCCTGGCGAATTGCTTCGCGGCCTGGGACGCGGGCGTGCGCACTTTTGACGCGTCGCTGGGCGGGCTCGGTGGCTGCCCGCATGCGCCGGGAGCCTCCGGGAACGTGGTCACCGAGGATCTGGTTTTCATGTTCCAAGCCATGGGAATACGCACCGGCATTGACTTGGAAAAACTGTTTGCCGCGCGCCAGGCGCTGGCCGCGGGTCTGCCCGGAGAGCCCCTGTACGGCATGACGCCGCAAGCCGGTTTGCCCAAGGGATTCGGGCAGCGGCCGTAGCGCCGTCCTGCTCCCTGCTGCCTAATTTTTGGAACGACCAATGACGGAAAACAGCGCACGGCCCCTGCCATACGAAGGCATCCGGGTCATCGAGTTCGCCCACATGGTGATGGGCCCGAGCTGCGGCATGCTGCTGGGGGACCTGGGGGCCGAGGTGATCAAGATCGAGCCCGTCGGCGGGGACCGCACGCGCAGCCTGCCGGGTTCTGGTGCCGGCTTTTTCCCGATGTTCAATCGCAACAAGAAGAGCGTTGCACTGGATCTGAAACAGCCCGAGGGCGTGGCGGCCGCGCTGCGCCTGATCGATTCGGCAGACGTCGTGAGCGAGAACTTCAGTGCCGGCGTGATGGACCAGCTGGGGCTCGGATACGACGCACTGCGCCAGCGCAATCCCAGGCTCATCCATGTGAGCCACAAGGGTTTTCTGCCCGGGCCTTATGCGCACCGGACGGCCTTGGACGAGGTGGTGCAGATGATGGGGGGCTCGCGTACATGACCGGGCGCGCCGGCGACCCGCTGCGTGCCGGCAGCAGCGTGAACGACATCATGGGCGGAATGTTCGGGGCCATTGGCGTCATGGCCGCATTGGCGCAGCGCGAGAGGACCGGTCGGGGGAGCGCGGTGCAGTCCTCCCTGTTCGAGAACAACGTGTTCCTCGTGGGCCAGCACATGCTGCAATTCGCGGTGACGGGGCAGCCCGCGGCGCCGATGCCGAGCCGGGTCGCCGCCTGGGCCATCTACGACGTTTTCACCGTCCAGGACGGCGAGCAGATTTTTCTCGCCGTGGTCAGCGACAAGCAATGGGCGCTCTTTTGCCACGCATTCGACCTCGGGGAACTGCTGGCCGACCCCCGGTTGGCAAGCAACCAGGACCGCGTCCTGGCCCGCGACTGGCTGATGCCCCGCTTGCGCTCGCACTTGGCGCCGTTCAGCGCAGCGCAACTCGCGGCCCGCTTCGAGGCCCGGGGGCTCGCGTTTGCCCCCATCACGCGCCCGGATGAATTGCTCGATGACCCGCATCTGCAAGCCACTGGAGGACTGGCGCCCATCGTTCTGGACGACGGGCGGCCCGCGCGCGTCCCCCTGCTGCCCTTCACGCTGGACGGAAAACAGCCGGGCCTGCGCCTGAATCCACCCCGGGTCGGCGAGCACACCGATGCGCTCTTGCGCGCAGCGGGTTATAGCCAGTGCGAGATCCAGGATCTCAGGCAGCGGGCCATTGCCCGGTGAGTCGAATAACGTAAGCAACCCATCCACCAAAGCAAGGTGGTTGCAGTGCGGTGAGAGACCACCGTTCGGCCCAGGGAATACCCCTAGCCGAAGCGCCGCAACCAGGGCCGTTAGCGGATTACGCCATGACACAATTCACATCTGGTCACGGGCGGTTTGACGCGCTTGTTCTGTCGTTTCCCTTCCATGCTCAGACTCATCTTCCGCCGTGTGCTCGTCGCGATTCCGACACTGATGCTGGTGTCGATGCTCGTCTTCCTGTTGCAAAAGATTCTTCCCGGAGACCCGGTGCTGACGCTGGCCGGTGAGGAGCGTGATCCGGCCGTGCTGGACTATCTGCGCGAAAAATACCGCCTCAACGATCCCTTGCCCATGCAATACGGGGCCTGGGGCTTGCAGGTGCTGCGGGGCGATCTCGGCAAGTCACTGCGCACGGACGTTCCGGTGACTGCGCTGATCGCCCAGAAACTGCCCGTCACGCTGCAGCTGGCCGCCATGAGCATGTTCTTCGCATTGTTGGTGGGCATCCCGATGGGCATCGTCGCCGCCGTGCGCAAGGGCAGCTGGGTCGAAGCGGGGGCGAACATGGTGGCGCTCTCGGGCATGTCGATCCCCAATTTCTGGCTGGGCATCCTCCTGATCATGGTGGTGTCGGTGCAATGGAAGCTGTTGCCGGCCTCGGGGTACGTGTCGCCCTTCGAGGACTTCTGGCGCTCGATCCGGACGATGCTGATGCCGTCTCTCGTGTTGTCCACCGCCATCGCGGCCTACCTGATGCGCCACACCCGTTCCGCGATGCTGGAGGCCTTGTCGGCCGACTACGTGCGCACGGCGCGCGCCAAGGGCGTGGCGCCGCGGCACGTGGTGCTGCTGCACGCGCTGCGCAATGCGCTGATACCGATCGTGACCTTGGTGACGCTGCTATTTGGCGAGTTGCTCGCCGGGGCGGTCCTGACCGAGCAGGTTTTCACGATTCCGGGTTTTGGCAAGCTGATCGTGGACGCCGTGTTCACCCGCGACTACGCCGTGGTGCAAGGCGTGGTGCTGTGCGTGGCCGGAGGCTTCATTGCTTTGAACCTGCTCGCCGACGTTCTGTATGTCTGGGTGAATCCCCGTTTGAGGCACGCATGAGCGCCGTGCTTGCAGCGACGACCGCCGCGCCGCTGCGCAGCCGCGCCTGGGGAAAGTTCCGGCGCAACCATGCGGCGCTGCTCGGCCTGGGGATCGTGCTGTTTTTCGTTTTGCTGGCCTTGCTCGCGCCGCTGCTTGCCACCGCGGACCCGTTGCAGACGCGCTTCACGGCCATCCGCAAGGGGCCTTCGGCGGCGTTCTGGCTGGGCACGGATGAGCTGGGCCGCGACATCTTCAGCCGCATGGCGTACGGCGCGCGCGCGTCGCTGACGGCTGGCCTGGTGTCGGTCTGCATTGCGCTCATCGCGGGCCTGCCGTTCGGTCTGGTCGCCGGCTACTTCGGCGGCTGGATCGACAGCCTGGTCTCGCGTGCCACCGAGGCCCTGCTGGCCATTCCGTTCCTGATCCTTGCGATCGCGTTGGCGGCCTTCCTGGGCCCGAGCCTGATGAACGCGATGATCGCCATCGGGGTCTCCGCCGCGCCCAAGTTCGTGCGCCTGACACGCGGGCAGGTGCTCGCGGTGAAAAGCGAGGACTACGTGCACAGCGCCCGCGCGCTGGGCGCATCGGATGCGCGCATCATTGCGCGGCACCTATTGCCCAACGTGATGCCGCCCTTGATCGTGCAGGCGACCATCACCATCGCGACCGCCATCATTGCCGAGGCCAGCCTGTCGTTCCTGGGTCTGGGTTTGCAGCCGCCCGACCCGTCGTGGGGCTCGATGCTCAATACGGCGAAGAACTTCATGAGCCAGGCGCCCTGGATGTCGATCTTCCCCGGTTCGGCCATTTTCCTCGTGGTGCTCGGGTTCAATCTGCTGGGCGACGGCTTGCGCGACGCGCTCGATCCGCGCCAGGACAGGTGATGGTGATGGCCGCGCTGGACTCCCGCCGCACGCTGCAGGTCGAAGGCCTGAGCGTGCGGTTTTCGACTCCCGAGCGCAGCGTCGACGCCGTGCGCGACGTCTCCTTTCATGTGGACCGCGGAGAAACGCTGGCCATCGTGGGCGAGTCCGGTTCCGGCAAGTCGGTCACGGCGCTGGCGCTGATGCGGTTGGTGGAATACGGTGGCGGCAGGATCGTCCGCGGCGCGCTGCGGCTGCGCCGGCGCAACGGCGACGTGCTGGACCTGATGCATGCGTCGGAGCGCACGCTGCAAGGCGTGCGCGGCGCCGACGTGGCCATGATCTTCCAGGAGCCCATGACCTCGTTGAACCCCAGCTTCACCGCCGGCAGGCAGATTGGCGAAGCGCTGCGACTGCACCAGGGTCTGGGCGCGGCGGCAGCGCGCGCCGAGACGCTGCGCATGCTCGAGCGCGTGCGCATCGCGCAGGCCCGAGCCATCCTGGACCGCTACCCGCATCAGCTCTCGGGCGGCATGCGCCAGCGGGTGATGATCGCGATGGCGCTGTGCTGCAGGCCGCAGTTGCTGATTGCCGATGAGCCCACCACGGCGTTGGACGTCACCATCCAGGCGCAAATCCTGTTGCTGATCCGCCAGTTGCAGGAAGAAATGGACATGGGGGTGATCTTCATCACCCACGACATGGGCGTTGTCGCCGAGGTCGCGGACCATGTGCTGGTCATGTACCGGGGGGAGAAGGTGGAGGAAGGGGCCTGCGAGGAATTGTTCGCCACGCCGTGCCAAGCGTACACGCGCGCCTTGCTGTCCGCGGTGCCGCGACTGGGCGCAATGCGCGGCACCCACCAGCCCGCGCCGTTTGCGCTCCTGCATGGGCAAGAAACCGCCGGACCGCCCATCGACGGGCCGGACACCGTGCGCCGCGAGAACGGCCCGGTGCTGAGGGTCCGGGATCTCGTGACCCGTTTCGACATCGCGGGGGGTATTTTTGGCCGGGTCCGGGCGCGTGTGCACGCGGTGGAGAAAGTCAGTTTCGACCTGTTCCCCGGCGAGACGCTGGCGCTCGTGGGGGAGTCGGGATGCGGCAAGACCACCACCGGCCGCTCGCTCGTGCAACTGGTCAGGAGCCAGGGCGGCCGCATCGAGCTCGACGGCCAGGATATCGGCAGCTTGCGCGGCGCCGCGATGCAGACGCTGCGCCGGCATATTCAGTTCATTTTTCAGGACCCGTTTGCGTCCCTGAACCCGCGCATGACCGTGGGCGACTCGATCATGGAACCGCTGCTGATCCACGGCGTGGCGCGCGGCCGCGCGGCCCGGGAACGGGTGCGCTGGCTGATGGACAAATGCGGGCTGTTGCCCGAGATGGGCGCGCGCTACCCGCATGAATTCTCCGGCGGCCAGCGCCAGCGCATCTGCATTGCGCGCGCGCTGGCATTGAACCCCAAGGTCGTCATCGCCGACGAGTCCGTGTCCGCGCTGGACGTATCCATCCAGGCGCAGATCGTGAATTTGCTGCTGAGCCTGCAGCGCGAACTGGGCCTGTCCTACCTGTTCATCTCGCACGACATGGCGGTGGTCGAGCGCATCAGCCACCGCGTGGCCGTGATGTATCTGGGGCAAATCGTCGAGATCGGCCCGCGCCGGTCGATTTTTGAAAATCCCCAGCACGCCTACACCAGAAAGCTCATCGCGGCCGTGCCCAGCGCCGACCCGAGGCGGCGCCAGCGCCAGCAGTCCCTGCAGGCCGACGAGATCCCCAGCCCGGTGCGCACGGCAGGCGACGAGGCCATCGTCGTCGCGCCCTTGGTGCAAGTCAGCGCGGGCCATTTCGTGGCCCGGCATGCGGTGGGTCCCTACTGAAGGGAACGGGCACCACGGCGCGCACACCCTCACCAGACCCTTGAACCCCAGGAGACCTCTTCATGCGTCCATTTTGTTTCGCCATGGCCACCGCAGGAATGCTCGTGAGCAGCATGGCCTGCGCACAGTCCAGCTTGCGCATCGGCTTGCAGGACGACCCGGACACGCTCGATCCGGTCCGCTCCCGTACGTTCGTCGGCCGCATCGTGCTCGCCTCGCTGTGCAACAAGCTCGTGGAAATAACCCCCGATCTGAAGATCGTGCCCCAGTTGGCGCAGTCCTGGGCTTGGTCCGGCGAGAACAAGACGCTGACGTTCAAACTGCGCGGGGATGCGCTGTTTCATGACGGCACGCCGGTCACCGCAGCGGCGGTGAAGGCGAACCTGGACCGCGCGCGCACCCTGCCCGACAGCAATCGCAAGAGCGAGCTGGCCACCGTGGCCAGCGTTCAGGCACCGAACGCCAACACCGTGGTCCTGCAACTGTCCGAGCCCGACGCCTCCTTGCTGTCGCAGCTGTCCGACCGTGCCGGCATGATGCTCTCGCCCGCCACGTTCGCCAAGGATCCGGGGAGCAGGCCGGTGTGTTCCGGCCCCTACCAATTCAAGGAGCGCGTGCAGAACGATCGCATCGTCCTGGAGAAATTTTCCAAGCACTGGGACGCAGCGAACTACCATTTCGCACGCCTGATCTTCACGCCGATTCCCGACGCCACGGTGCGCCTGAGCAACCTGCGCGCGGGGGATCTGGACATCATCGAACGCGTGGCCCCCATGGACACGAAGACCGTCCGGGACGACAAGAGCCTGAATCTGCTGCCGGTCACCGGCCTGGGGTTCCAGGCCATTTCGGTGAACCTGGGCAACGGTGCGGGCGCCAACAACCCGCTGGCCAAGGACAAGCGCGTGCGCCAGGCGCTGGACCTGGCGATCGATCGCGAAGCGATCAATCAGATCGTTGGCGAGGGCATGCTCCAGCCCGCGCACCAGCCTTTCCCGCCCGAAAGCTTTGCCTACAACAAGGCCTTTGAGCACACGGGCCGCGACCCGAAGAAGGCGCGCGCCCTGCTCAAGGAAGCCGGCTTTGACCGCGTGAAACTGGAAATCACCTACGGCAACAACACCACCATGCAACAGGTGTGCGAGCTGATCCAGGCGATGGGCGCCGAGGCGGGGTTCGACATCAGCCTGCGTCCGGCCGAGTTCGCGTCCCTGCAATCGGCTCTGGCGCGCGGCGACTTCGTCGTGGGCCAGAGCGGCTGGTCTGGCCGCGTTGACCCCAGCGGCAACGTCCACCAGTACGTCAGCTGCAAGGGCAGCCTGAACGACGGCAGATTCTGCAACGCGGACGTGGATGCCGCGCTCAACAGCGCACGCGCCGAACCGGACGAGGCCAAGCGCCGCGCCCTGTACGACAAGGTGCTCGCGACCCTGCAAGCCGAACGCCCCATCATCTATCTGTTCTACCAACCCTGGATCTTCGGCGTGCAGAAGAAACTCACCGGGTTCGTTCCCCACCCGGACGGCATGATCCGGCTCCGGGCCGTGTCGTTCACCAAGAAATAACTGAAAGGTATCGCACCATGTTTACCACGCGCCCGGAAATTCTCGGCACCTTCGGGGTCGTCACCTCGACCCACTGGCTGGCCAGCGCCGCCGGCATGGCCATGCTCGAGCGGGGCGGCAACGCCTTTGACGCTTGCGTGGCATCGGCCTTTGTTCTGCAGGTCGTAGAGCCCCATCTGGTCGGGCCAGCGGGCGAAGTGCCGGTCGTGTTCCATTCGGCACGCACCGGTCTGGAAGTCCTGTGCGGACAGGGCACGGCGCCAAAAGCCGCGACCCTGGAACGCTACCGCCGCGAGGGCCTGGACCTGATCCCGGGCAACGGCCTGCTGGCCACCGTGATCCCCGGCTCCTTCTCCGCCTGGATGCTGCTGCTGCGCGACCACGGCAGCATGCGCCTGCGCGACGTGTTGGAGCCGGCCATCTACTACGCTGAGCAGGGCCACCCCCTGCTGCCGCGTGTCGCCGACACCATTGCCGGGTTGAAAGATTTCTTTCAGGCGCACTGGCCCGGCAGCGCAGCGACCTACCTGCCAGGGGGCCATGCGCCGCAGGCACGCAAGTTGTTTCGCAACCCCGTGCTGGCCCGAACCTGGAGCCGTGTGCTCGATGAGGCCGAGCGCGCCAGCAGCGACCGGGAGCGCCAGATAGCGCGCGCGTGCGACGCTTTTTATCGGGGCTTCGTCGCCGAGGCGATAGACCGTTTCGTGCGCCAGACCGAGGCCATGGACGAGAGCGGAACGCCGCATCGCGGCGTCCTCAGCGGCCAGGACATGGCGGGCTGGTCGGCGAGCTACGAAAAGGCGCTCAGCTGCGACTACCACGGCTACACCGTGGCCAAGGCCGGTGCCTGGAGCCAGGGCCCGGTTTTCCTGCAAACCTTGGCCTTGCTCAAGGGCATGGACCTGGGCCGCCTGGGGCCCTGCAGCGCCGAGTTCGTGCACCGGGTCACCGAGGCCATGAAGCTGGCCTTCGCGGACCGCGAGGTCTACTACGGTGACCCAGCGTTCGTGG
>NZ_AFAL01000556.1 GCF_000193225.1 Verminephrobacter aporrectodeae subsp. tuberculatae At4
GCGCGCTTTGGCGCGCCCTACATCGCCTGCGAAGCTAGCTACGCCGTGGCCGCGCACACGGCACTGGACGCCTGGGCGCACGCGCTGGCGCAGCCCCGGCAGCAGCCCGACGCCGTGCTCATCGGCTGCTTTGGCGACCCCGGCCTGATGGCGCTGCGCGAGAGCAGCCCCGCTCCCGTGACCGGGCTCGCCGAAGCCTCCTTCATCGAGGCCGCGCGCCATGGCCGCTACGCCATCGTCACCGGCGGCGCGCGCTGGGCCCCCATGCTGCACCGCCTGGCGCAGGCGCTGGGCCAGGCGCAGGCGCTGGCCGGAATCCACACCGTGGCCCCCACGGGCGCGCAACTGGCGGCCGACCCCGAGGCCG
>NZ_AFAL01000555.1 GCF_000193225.1 Verminephrobacter aporrectodeae subsp. tuberculatae At4
GTCAAGCTCAGCTTCAACGAACCGGTCATCGGGTTCGACGGGGAGGACATGCGCAGCCTCATCGCGCAAAACGCTACGCTGAGCGACTTCAAGCTAGACCCCGACGGCACGAGCTGGCTCGCCACGCTGACCCCGAACGCAGGCGCCGAGGGGGCCAACCTCACCATCTCCCTGGATACCGAAAACGCCGGCGTGACGGACCTGGCTGGCAACAAACCCCTGACCAGAATCGTTAAAAGCAACGCCTACTTCATCGATCTGACACCGCCCACGCTGATCAGCTTCACCATAAGCGATCACGACCTGCGGGCCGGCGAGACGGCCACCGTCACCCTGACCTTCAGCGAAAAGGTGCTCAACATCAACCTCAGAGCCGAGCCGCGCCTGGCAGCGTCAATCGGCACGCTGTCCGAGCTGAGCTCCTCCGAAGACGGCACGGTCTGGACCGCTACCCTGACTCCGCCGGAGAACACCATCTCGCCAGTAAACATCGTCGAGATAACGCGTTTCATCCACATAAAGGACCCTGCGGGCAACTCGATCACGGGCACCGTTCCGCGCGGTGAAAACTTCACCGTGGACACCGTGCGGCCCCGGCTCACCACCAACGGCATCACGATCAGCAGCAACATGCTGAAGACCGGAGAAACCGCCACCGTCAGCGTCACTTTCGACATCCCGGTACAAAACATCTCCGCTGCCGTGAGCGCGGCCAACGGCACGCTGTCCAACTGGAATCCCAACACCGGCGGCAAGGTCTGGAGCGCCACCCTGGCGCCCATGGCGAACGCGGAGGCCGCGGGCAATCGCGTCACGGTGGACATGACCCGCGTGCTCACCCCTTCGGGCAACGCCGGGCTGGGCCAGATCGATTCCAGCAGCGACTACACGGTGGACGCACGCCCCCCGCAGATCAGCGACGACGCCATGGCCAACACGGTGAATGGCAACCAGTTGGTGCTCAGCTACATCGAAGCGATCGGCCTGGATGCGGCGCATGTCCCGGCCACCGGGGCCTTTGCACTGCGCGTCAATGGCACGGCCGTGGCCAACGCCGTCACCGCAGTGAGCGTGAATGCCACGGCCAAGACCGTGACGCTGACGCTGGCCAGCGCCGTAGGCCCCGGCGATACGGTGAGCGTCTCCTACACCGACCCCACGAGCGGCAACGACGCCAACGCCATACAGGACGCAGCCGGCAACGACGCCGCGAGCTTCGCGCAGCGGCAGATACAGAACAACACCCCGGACACCACGCCGCCCGTGCTGCTGAGCATCGCCATCGCCGACCGCCAGCTCAAGATCGGCGACACGGCCCAGGTCAGCATCCGCTTCAGCGAGGCGGTGACCGGCTTTGGCAAG
>NZ_AFAL01000554.1 GCF_000193225.1 Verminephrobacter aporrectodeae subsp. tuberculatae At4
TGCTGGCCGCGTCTGCGGGTTGGTTTGCTCCGGTGGGGCTGCTGAGCACGAGGCGGGTCGATGCCACCGCGGCCTGCGTGCCGTCCGGGATGCCGTCTCCGTTGCCGTCGCCGGCCACGGGGGCTGCGCCAGCGGGGCCGGGAATGCCGTCGTTGTCCGCGTTCTTGTGCGTCGGGTCCGAGGGGGTCAACGGAGCCGACCGGGCCGAGCCCTGTGGCGCGGAGGTGCGGTTGTCCACCGGCCTGGCGGAGAAACTGGCCGCGTCGTTGCCGGCCATGTCCTGCATGGCGTGGGCGTCGTTGCCGGTCGTGGGGTCGGTGTAGGCGACGGTCACCGCCTGGCCGCTGGTGACAGGGGTGGCCAGCATCAAGCTGACGGTGTTGTGCGCGTTCACCCGGACGGTGACGACAGCGGTGCGCACGGTATCGACGTGCACCGCAAAAGCCGTGGTGGGCGGGATATGGGTCATGTCCAGGCCGACTCCTTCGCCGTAGAGGAGCATCAACCGGGCGCTGTTCACCAAGGCCCTGTAGCACACCGGGGCCCGGGTGTCGACCTGGTAGTTGGGGCTATCCGCGCGGCCGGTGCCGGCGCGGCCTGCGGTGTTGGCCACGCCGGCATGGTTTACGCGGATGGTGTTGGTCCAGCTCTCGGCATTCGCCTTGGGCGTGAAGGTGGCCGTCCAGGTTCTGCCGTCGTCATGCGTCGTGAGGTCGCCCAATGTGCCGTTGGCCTCGTAGAGCTCGACGTCGTCGCGCGTGAAGCCGGTGACGACTTCGTTAAAGGCAAAGGTGACGGTGGTGCTTTCCCCCACGGCCAAGCGGACGTCGGCCAGCGTGATGGTGACGGTTGGACCGGTGGTGTCTGCCGGCCAGGTGTCCACGGAGTAGTTGGCGCTGGTGGCGCTGCCGATCCCGGGGGTGCCTGCGGCGTTGCGCACGCCAGTCAGGTCCACGCGGATGGTGCTGCTCGCGTTCTCGGTGTTGGCTGCGGGCGTGAAGGGGGCGGTCCAGGTTTTACCGTTTGCGCCGGCGGTGAGGACGCCCAGCGTGCCGTTGGCGTGGGTGAGCACGATGTCGTCGGCGTCAAAACCGGTGACGACCTGGTTGAAGTCGAAGGTGACGAGGGTGGTCTCGCCCACGGTGAGCAAGGTGTCGGCCAGCGTGATGCGCAGGGTGGGGCGCTCGCCGAAGGTGTCGATGTCGTAGCGGACGCCGGCGAGAACCACTCCCTCGCCCGCGTTGCCCGCAAGATCGTGCACGTCGGACAGGTTCACGCGCATGGCGTTGTTCGACGATGTGACGCCGGGAGCCGGGGCGCTCAAGGTCGCGATCCAGACGCTGCCGTCGCCGGTGGATACCGGCTGCGACAGCGTGCCACTGCGCGGGCCCTTGGTCATGCGCAGATCGTCGAGG
>NZ_AFAL01000553.1 GCF_000193225.1 Verminephrobacter aporrectodeae subsp. tuberculatae At4
GTAGGTAGCTCAGAAAAGTGATAGCCTTGCTTTGGGTGCGCTCACACCGTTCACTGCCGAGTAGGTAGCTCAGAAACGAGTCGCCCCTGTTTGCCCGCGTGGTGGACCCGTTCACTGCCGAGTAGGTAGCTCAGAAATTGAACTGGGGGCAATGGGCAGCGCAAAGATCGTTCACTGCCGAGTAGGTAGCTCAGAAAGATCAGGCTTTGAAAGCCCCTGACCTTTTCGGCGTTCACTGCCGAGTAGGTAGCTCAGAAAAGCACCGGCACCGGATGCGCCCCATGATCGCCGTTCACTGCCGAGTAGGTAGCTCAGAAAATTCAAGCTCCCGCCTGCGCTTGTCTGCGAACGTTCACTGCCGAGTAGGTAGCTCAGAAAAACGGGAATCGTGAGGTACGTTTTGTAGTTGAGTTCACTGCCGAGTAGGTAGCTCAGA
>NZ_AFAL01000552.1 GCF_000193225.1 Verminephrobacter aporrectodeae subsp. tuberculatae At4
CTGACCTACACCGACGTGACTGACCTGGATATCTTCAATTCCGTAGCCGCCTCGGCCTTTGCGCTGAGCAGCCCGGGCAATTTGGCCATTAGCGTGAGCAGTGTGGTCGTAGAGGGCAAGACCGTTACGCTGACGCTGAGCCGCTACGTGCACGGTGGCGAAACGGTCAAGCTGAGCTACACCAAGCCCGCGACCGGCGGCGAGGGGATACAGGACTGGGCAGGCAACGGTGCGGCCAGTTTCACGGACCAGGCCGTGAGCAACTTGGTCAGGGACACCATGGCCCCGGTGCTCCGCAACAACGCCACGGTCCGCGGTGACCTGCTGGAGTTGACCTACGCCGATGCGTCGGACCTGGATGCCGTCCAGACCGCAGCGGCCTCGGCCTTTGCGGTAAGCAGCGCGGGCAATGAGGCCAT
>NZ_AFAL01000551.1 GCF_000193225.1 Verminephrobacter aporrectodeae subsp. tuberculatae At4
GTACGCTGGCGTCGTGCCCACGTCCTCGAATGTCGCCGGAATCCACCACCCCAGGGGCGATCTGCAAAAGCTCAGCATCGGCACCATCACGGCATTCAACCAGTGCATCCCGATGTCATCGACCTCCTTCTACTGCATCCCCAGCAACGCGCAGAGCGGGAAGTTCTTCTCCATCGCCTGGAATCAGGGCATCACCGAGCCGGGCAGCAGTGGTTCGGGCCTGTTCCATACCATCGACGGCTCCCGCTATCTGGTGGGGCAGTTGTATGGCGGAAGTTCCCGTTGCCGCCCCCCGCCGTCGAGCCCCTTCGAGGAAGCCGCTGCCCCGGCAAGGCCCTCCGGAAAAGACTTCTACGGCCGCTTTGACCTGCCGTTTCACAGCGTCCTGAAGAAATGGATCAATCCCGACTGAGGATTGGAACGCTCTCCAGCCCGGACCGGCTGCGCTTCACGCCTTGAGATAGCTGGTTTTTCCCTCCAGCCAGCGGCCCCCACAACTGGGCGACCCGTTCGCAGTGGCGCAGCGCAGCAGCGCGTGCAGCATGTCGGCGCTGCTGAATCGGGTGGCTGCAATACCAGGCTCGGCCTCGCCCAGGCCACGCACCGCAGCAGTCACCCGATCTGGTCCATCCATATGAGGGAAAATGTAATAGCTTCGCGATCTGTGGGCAGTTTTGCAAAAAATCGCATTACAATAACGTTCAAGTTACTTTTTGCCAAACTCGTTGGCAAAATTCGTCCCGCTGAACAGCCATGCCAAGCAAGCTGGGTGTCGTGGCGGGGCCCATGAACCACGTTTTCTGCAAGCTGTCCGCAATAAGGCGAACGTCTGGATCTGCGCATGCATCCATTGTTCGCAAGAACGCGCATCTGTCGCGAGAAGAAAGAACGCCCGATGTTTCGCTTTCCATTAAAGATATCTGGCCTGCTCGCCATGCTGGCGGTAGCGGCCTGTGGTGGCGGTGGCGGCGGTGGTGGTGACGATGATATGGCCCCGACCTCCGCTCCGGGTCCTGCTCCCGCGCCAACTCCGA
>NZ_AFAL01000550.1 GCF_000193225.1 Verminephrobacter aporrectodeae subsp. tuberculatae At4
CGGCACAAAATGAAACGGATGCATTTCGCGTCAGGGCAAGGCGCAAACCGCAGCGATACCCGTAGGTATCGCGAGGATTTGCAACGCCGCCATGGCGCGAAAGGCGCAGTTTCATGTGCCGCTATTCGCGGGGCAGGACACTAGGGCAACGGATCGGATCGCAGACAGGCTCTCGGTGGCCTGCCGCCCGCAAGCCGCCAGGAACCCTTTGCAGGCCGGCCGGCGCGCGCGGGAAGGCCTCTGATCCGTTTTTCTGGAGATTCGCGGTGGCCTCCACCATCAATACGAACATCAACACGCTGACCGCGCAGCGCAACCTGGGCCTGAGCCAGGCTTCGCTGAGTCAGTCGATCCAGCGCCTGTCGTCGGGCCTGCGCATCAACAGCGCCAAGGACGACGCCGCGGGCCTGGCGATCACCGAGCGCTTCACGACCCAGATCCGCGGCCTGAACCAGGCAGCGCGCAACGCCAACGACGGCATCTCGCTGGCGCAGACCACGGAGGGCGCGCTCAAGTCCGCCGGGGACATCTTGCAGCGCGTGCGCGAGCTCGCGGTGCAGTCGGCGAACGCCACGAACAGCGCCGTCGATCGCCAGGCCTTGCAGCGCGAAGTGGGTCAGCTGGTCTCGGAACTCGACCGCATCGCGCAGACCACGGAATTCAGCGGCACCAGGCTGCTCGACGGCACCTTTGGAACGCAGCAATTCCAGGTGGGCGCGAACGCGAACCAGACCATCGTCGCGGCCACCGTGAACCTGCGCACCAGCGTGTACGGCAACAACCAGAACCTGGCCGCCAACGGCGCGGGCCCGGGCTCGGCGGATCTCCAGACCACGACCCCAGCCAACCGCGGGACCGGAATCAACGGCGTGACGACGGGCACCGTGGCCATCAGCGGCTACCTGGGAACCGGCACCCTGACCGTGGCCGAGAGCGCCACGGCCAAGGCCACCGCCGATCAGATCAATGCGCTCAAGGCGGACACCGGCGTGACGGCAACGGCCCGCACCGAGGTGCACCTGGCCGGCATGGCCGCCGTGGGCGCGTACACGCTGAGGTTCGAGGGCGACAACCTGGGCAACGCCCAGACGGTTTCCTTCACCCTGACGTCGGCCAGCGGCACCGACCGCCTGTCCGCCGCCGTGTCCGCGATCAATGAGCAGTCGGCGAAAACCGGAATCAACGCCTGGCTGAACGCCAGCGGCAGCCAGATCATTCTGACCAACGCCACGGGAAACAACATCGTGGTGGGCGACACGGAGATCCCCAACGCCGCGCCCATCACGGTCACGGGCTACGACGCGGCGGGCGCAATCATCGGCATAGGGCGTCCGCTGGCCATCGACGCCGTCGCCAATTTCGTGAGCACCGGCGGCTACATCACGCTGGATTCGGAGCGCTCGTTCTCCGTCGCCTCGGCCAGCAACCAGCTGAGCAACGGCGGCTCGCAGCTGCACACCGTCGCCGGCCTGGACGTGAGCCGCTTCGCCAGCGCCACCGACGCCCTGAAGACCGTGGACTCGGCGCTGACCTTCGTGAGCAGCG
>NZ_AFAL01000549.1 GCF_000193225.1 Verminephrobacter aporrectodeae subsp. tuberculatae At4
GGCAACGCCGGCTTTACGGTGAACACCGCCGCTGGCGCAGCGGCCATCACCGTGAGCAGCGCCGTGGTAAGCGCAACGGCCAAGACCGTGACGCTGACACTGAGCCGCGCCGTGGCCGCAACGGAGACGGTGACCGTCAGCTACACCAAGCCCGAATCCGGCGCCGTGGTGCAGGACGCTGCGGGCAACGACGCAGTGAGCTTCAGCGACCGGGCGGTGACGAACAACACATCCAGCGCCACCATCCCCGACCCCAACACCCTCACCACCATCGCCAGCGTCGAATGCTCTGACCTCGTCCTTTCCGCTAACGAGACCTGCACCTACACCATCGTCTTCACCAGAGCGGTGGACCCGCTTACCTTCTCCCTTGCTGACCTGAAGACTGTCAGGCCCGGAACGTATGAGGTGATAACCAACAAGGGCGAGTTGTCGAACCTGCGCACCACGGACGGGAACATCACTTGGAAGTTCGACCTGAAGGCCCCGGATTCCGGCAACTCGACTGACAACCTCATCCTTCTGTATATCGAAGACGTGACCGATAAGGAAGGCAGGCGGTGCGGAGGAGGCACTCTGAGCGGCGTGAACGGAGACGGGAGATATCCATTCACCACACACACCTACACCATCGACACCACGGCCCCGGAGATCAACACCGCCACGGTCAACGGCAACCAGCTGGTGCTCACGTACACCGAAGCGGGCACCCTGGACGCGGCAGCGCTCGCGGGCAACGCTGGCTTTACGGTCGGCACCACCACGGGCAACACAGCCGTCACCGTCACCGGCGCCGTGGTGAACGGGGCGGCCAAGACCGTGACGCTGACACTGAGCCGCGCCGTGGCCACTGCGGAGACGGTGACCGTCAGCTACACCAAGCCCGAATCCGGCAACGGGGTGCGGGACGCTGCCGGCAACCATGCGGCGAACTTCGACGGAGTGATCGCCGCGCCAGCAGACACCACGCCGCCGGTGCTCCACAGCGCCACGGTTGACGGCAACCGGTTGGTGCTGACCTACACCGACGCGAGCAACCTGGATCCCGCGAACACCGCAGCCGCCTCGGCCTATGCGGTCAGCAGCGCAGGCAATGCGGCCATCAGCGTGAACAGTGTGGCCGTATCGGGCAAGACCGTGACGCTGACGCTGAGCCGC
>NZ_AFAL01000548.1 GCF_000193225.1 Verminephrobacter aporrectodeae subsp. tuberculatae At4
TCACCGTCGCCTACGCCGACCCCACGACCGGCAACGACGCCAACGCCATACAGGACGCCGCCGGCAACGACGCGGCCAGCTTTGCTGCCACCGCGGTGACGAACAACACGCCGGCGCCCGTCGCGCCTCCACCTGCCGCACCTGCGCCGCCCGCCGCACCCCCTTCATCCGGTGGATCCTCTGGCGGTGGCGGATCCCCCGCGCCCGCCCCAACCCCCCACAAGGAGCCGGATACGGACAGCGACGGTGTGCCCGACGCCCAGGAAAACCTGGCCATCGGCCCCGCTGGTGCCGCCGTCGGCGACGGCAACGGAGACAACGTCCAGGACAGGACACAGGCCGCAGTCGCCTCGTACAGCGCCACGACAAGCAGCAGTTCCAGCACCTCGGTCACCTTGGTGGTCGATAGCCAGGATGGCAAGGTCACCGCCAGCAGCACCGCCCGCATTACCAGCCTGGTGCAAAAGGCGACCCCGACCCAGATGCCCCGGGCGCTGGAGACACCGATCGCGCTGACGAGTTTCAAGGCCACGCTGGATGCCGCCGGCAGCAGCGAGACCTTCAGCCTGTACGTGGACCCGAAGATCGGCGCCAACGGTTACTGGGTGCAGGACGGCACCACCGGCACCTGGGTGAACCTGGCGAGCAGCCCTTACGGCGGCAAGATGGTGAACGAAGGCGGGCGGCTGCGGCTGGACTTCCAGATCAAGGATGGCGGGCCGTTCGACGCCGATAGCACGGCCGACGGTGCCGTCACCGCCTCCGGTGCCGCAGCGAAGATGCCGCTGTCCGTCACCGGGCAGGCGTCAGTGGTGCATGACGGGTTCTGGTTCTGAGGCCAGCCCCCCGGGCCCATCTCCCTCAAGAGGGGTCACGGGGGGCGTTAATGGCAGCACGAAATGATGCCTTCG
>NZ_AFAL01000547.1 GCF_000193225.1 Verminephrobacter aporrectodeae subsp. tuberculatae At4
CGATGCAGCCGCCCGAGACCGAGCCGACCAGCGCGCCGTCCTCGCACAGCGCCAGGATCGACCCCACCGGCCGGGGCGACGAGCCCCAGGTGCGCACCACCGTCGCGAGCAATGCGCGCCGCCCTGCAACGCGCCAAGCGTGCAGCGCGCGCAGCACCATCAGGTCCAGATTTTCCATGGCCGGGGTCCTCCGTTCGGGGGCGGCTCAGCTGCGGCTGAACCACCAGAGCAGCAGCACCAGCGCGGCTGCGCCGGCGGCCCATATCCAGCGCGGCACAGCGGCGCCGCCCGGGGCCGCAGGGGCTGCATCTGCGGCCTGCGCCGGATCGGCGCGCGGGTGGCGGCGCTGCATTTCTTCGTCGAAGCGCTTGAAGAAGTCTTCGGCCATGCTTTTCGCGGCGCCGTCGATGAGCCGCTGGCCCAGCTGGGCGATCTTGCCGCCCACGCTGGCGTACACGCTGTAGTGCAGTTCGCAGCCCGGCGACCCGCTCGCATCCCCGGGCAGCGGCGCCAGCCTGACCTGCGCATGGCCCTTGGCAAAACCGGCGACACCGCCCGATCCGTCGAAGGCCAGGCGATAGCTCTCGGGCGCGACGATGTCGCTCAGCGTGATTTTTCCCGCGAACTTGGCGGACACGGGGCCGATCCTGAGCGCCATGGCGACGGCGTACTGGTTCATGCCCGTGGGGTCGATCTTTTCACATCCTCCTATGCACAGCTTGAGCACCTCGGGGTCGTTGAGCGCGTC
>NZ_AFAL01000546.1 GCF_000193225.1 Verminephrobacter aporrectodeae subsp. tuberculatae At4
GGCCGCACGGTGGCCGATGTGCGCTGTGGCGACACCGACGCGGCCTCCGCGCAGGTGCGCGCGGGCCTGGCCTGGGTGTACCGGCCCTACGCCCGCGCACACCCCCATCTGCCGCCCCTGGAGCGCCAAGCTCAGGAGCAAGGTCTGGGACTGTGGTCGCAAAAACAGCCGCAGGCCCCGTGGAACTACCGGCACCATCGCTGAATTGGACAGGAGAAACCGCCCATGAACCCGTCCCCCATCGACACCGTGCGCCGCTACCTCGATGCCTTGCAGGCCGGCGATACCGCGGCTCTGGTCGCCTGCTTCGAGGCCGAAGGCTGCGTGGTCTCGCCCTTTCTGGGAACCATGCCCGCGCGCAGCTTCTTCCCGAAACTGGCGCAGGCCTCGGCGCGCAGCGTGATCACGCTCATGGACCTGTTCACGAGCGTGCAGCCGGACGCCGAAGTCACCCGCGTGGCCGCCTACTTCCGCTACGACTGGACGCTCCTGGACGGCAGTCTCGTGGCCTTCCACTGCGTGGACATTTTTGACTTCGCGCCCGGCAGCGAGCGCATCGCGCGCATGCACATCGTCTACGACACCCACCCGCTGCGCGCCGCAGTGGGCGACAAGTACGCCTGAATACGCGCCCGCTGGCCCCGCTCAGAACCAGAACCCGTCATGCGCCACGTCCGGCGCCTGCCCCACGATGGACAGCGGCATCTGCGCCGCGGCGCCGGGCGCGGTGATCACACCGTTGGCCTCCCCATCGGCGTCGAACGGTCCGCCGTCCTTGATCTGGAAGTCCAGCCGCAACCGCCCGCCTTCGTTCACCATCTTGCCGCCGTAAGGGCTGCTCGCCAGATTCACCCAGGTGCCCGTGTTGTCCTGCAACCAGTAGCCGTTGGCGCCGATCTTCGGGTCCACGTACAGGCTGAAGGTCTCGCTGCTGCCGACGGTGTTCAGCGCGGCCTGGAAACTCGTCAGCGCGATGGGCGTCTCCAGCGCCTTGGGTGTTTGGGCGGGCACTGCCTTTTGCTCCAGGCTGGTGATGCGGGTGTGGCTGCCGGAGGCGACCTTGCCGTCCTGGCTGTCTGCTACCAAGGTGACCGAGGTGCTGGAACTGCTGCTGGTCTTGGCGCTGAAGGAGGCGACTGCGGCCTGCGCGCTGTCCTGGATGCCGTCGTTGTTGCCGTCTCCGGTGGTGGAGCCCTTGGGGCCGACGGCCTGGTCCTCTTGGGCGCTGGAAATGCCGTCGCTATCGCTGTCTGCGTCGGGCGCCCTGGGAGGGGTGCGTGCGGGTGGGGCGGGCGTGAGGTTGTCCACGGTCGTGGCCGCGAAGCTGGCAGCGTCGTTGTGCGCCGCGTCCTGTATCGCGTTGGCGTCGTCGCCGGACGTGGGGTCGTTGTAGGCAACGCTTACTGACTGGTCCCTGGTGACAGCGGTGCTCAGCGTCAGCGTGACGGTCTTTTCCGTTGCGTTCACGGCGACCGCGGTAACGGCATTCGCGACGCCATCCACGAGCACCGTAAAGGCCCCGGTGGCCGGTTTGTGCGCCGGGTCGGCGTCCAAGTTGCTTGCGTCGCCAAAGCTGAGCACCAACTGGCTGCCGTTGACCTTGGGGCGCGTGGCGCCGGTGGTGATCAGCTGCGGGCTCTCGCGGTCCGGCACGCGGTTGTCCACTGCGGTGGACGGAAAGCTGGTCAGGCGGTTGCCGGCAGTGTCCCGTATGGCGCTGGTGTCGTCGGGCGTGCTGTCGGTGTAGGCGATGCGCACGCTCTGACCATGTCGCACGGGGGTGGTCAGCGTCAGGTAGACGAGCTTGCTGTTTGCACCCACGATGACCGAGGTGACGGCATTGGCTGCCCCGTCCACAAGCACCGTGAAGTCCCCGCTGAGCGGCTTGCGGGCCTCGGCGGCGTCCAAGTTGCTCGCGTCGTTGAATTCGAGCACCAAGTCGCTGCCAAGGACCCTGGGGCCTGCGGTGCCGGGGTGATCAGCTGCGGGGGCACGGTGTCTGCCGTATTGATCTCCGTGGCCGCGAAGCCGGCCAGGCGATTGCCCGCTGCGTCCTGTATGGCGCTGGTGTCGGTGGCGCTGGGCGTGCTGTCGGCATAGGCGACGGTCATCGCCTGGCCAGGTGTCACGGCGGTGCTCAGCGTCAGCGTGATGGTCTTGGCCTGGGCGTCCACGGCAACGGCGGTGACGGCGTTCGCGGTACTCCCCGCGAGCACGGTGAAATCACCGGCAAGCGGCTTGCGGGCCGGGTCCGCGTTCAGGGGGCTCACGTCGTCAAAGCTGAGCACCAGTTGCTGGCCGTTGGCCTTGGGGCGCGTGTCACCGGTGGTAATCAGTTGCGGGGGCGCGGTGTCTGCCGTGTTGACAGCCGTGACCGCAAAGCTGGCCAAGCGGTTGAGCAGTGCGTCCTCCAGGGCACTGGTATCGTCAGGCGTGCTGTCGTTGTAGGCGACGGTCACCGTCTGGCCAAGCGTCACGGCGGTGGTCAGCGTCAGCGCAATGGTCTTGGCCTGGGCGTCCACGGTGACCTCGGTCACGGCATTGGGAACGCTCCCCACGAGCACCGCAAAGTCCCCGGCAACCGGCTTGCGGGCCGGGTCCGCGTTCAGGTTGCTGGCGTCGCTAAAGCTGAGCACCAGTTGCTTGCCGTTGACCTTGGGGCGCGCGTCACCGGTGGTAATCAGCTCCGGGGGCGTGCGGTCTCGTGAGTTGTTCTTGATCTCCGTGGTCGGAATGCTGGCCAAGCTGTTGCCTTGCGTATCCCGTATGCCCTTGTCGTCGTTGGGCGTGCTGTCGTTGTAGGCAAGGGTCACTCTTTGGCCAAACTGCACGTAGGTGGACAGCACCAGCGTCATCACCTTGCCCCCCACGACAACTCTGTTGACGGTGCTGCGAACACCATCCACGGATACCGTGAAGTCCTCGCTGGCCGGCTTGCGCGCCGGGTCCGCGTCCAAGTTGTTTTCGTCGTGGAAGCTGAGCGACAGCTGGTTATCGTTGACCGAGGGGTAGTCGCGCGT
>NZ_AFAL01000545.1 GCF_000193225.1 Verminephrobacter aporrectodeae subsp. tuberculatae At4
CACCACCGCGTTCGCCCGCAGGATGGCGAAATGCGCGAGCACCAGCTGCGGGCAGTTCTGCATGCACAGCACCACGCGGTCGCCCCGCTGCACGCCCAGCGCCGCGAGCCGGGCGGCCAGGCGCTCGGCGCCCGCGGCCAGTTCGCGGTAGCTCGTCGCGCGGCCAAAGAACACCAGCGCCGCCTTGTCGGGGTAGCGCCGGGCGCTGATCGCCAGGTTGTCCCATAGCGAGGTGACGGGCAGCGTGATGGCATGGGGCAGCCGGCGGGGCCAGAACTTGAAATGGGCGCGCATGGGAGGGCATTCTTCCCGATCCCGGCCGGATGGCCCGCGCAGGGCTTCGGGTTCAGCCATTGACCTGCGCCCACAGCTTGTCGAGCCGCTTCACGCTCACCGGCTGCGGCGTGCGCAGCTCCTGCGCGAAAAAGCTCACGCGCAGTTCTTCGAGCAGCCAGCGCAGCTCCTGCATGCGCGCGTCCACGGCGCCCTTGCGCGCGTCCACCAGGCGCCAGTAGCGCTGCTCCTGCGGGCGCAGTTCGGCGAGCCGGGCGGCGTCGCGCGCCGGGTCGGCGCGGTACTTGTCGAGCCGCAGCGTGATGGCGCGCAGGTAGCGCGCGCAATGCGCCAACTGCGCCCAGGGCGTGGCGGTCAGGAAGTTCTCCGGCATCAGGCGCTGCAACTGCTGCTGCGCGTCCTGCGCGGCGGCGTTTCGGCTGTCCCTGATCTTGCGCGCGGCGGTGGCGTATTCGCTGAGGATGGCGGCCGCCAGGCGCGCCACCTCGTTGGCAATCAGCGCCAGGCGGCTGCGGCCTTCTTGCACCCGGCGCTCGAAAGCGGGCGCGTCGGCGGGCAGCGGCTCGCACAGGAAGGCGCGCTCCAGCGCCACGTCGATGATC
>NZ_AFAL01000544.1 GCF_000193225.1 Verminephrobacter aporrectodeae subsp. tuberculatae At4
CGCTGCGCGCGCGCTGGGTACGCGCCTGTGGCCGTCAGTCGGGTTGGCGTGGGGCGCAAGCCGGGTCGCGGGGGCGGTGTCGGCAGGCTATTCGGTTGTCGGTTGTGTCGTGGCGTGCGCCGCGTCTGTCCGTCCGTCCGTCCATGCGCGCGTGCAGCGCTCGCGCGGGTTCGACGGGGAATCGGGGCGCTGCGTTCATGCATGCGCTGTGTCGGGGGCGGGAATCGGTTGCACCGCCAGGCGCAGGCCCATGACTTTGAGTATCGCCGATAGGCTCCGGATCTCCGGGTTGCCTTGCGCGCAGAGCGTGCGGTAGATGTGCGTTCCGTTGAGCTGCGCTTTCTCGGCTACTTTCGTCACGCCGCCAAATGCTTTTGCCATTTGGCGCAGCGCGATCAGCAGTTCTGCCTGGTCGCCGTCTTCCAGGATGCTGTTGAGCAGTTCCACTGCGTACGCCGGGTCCTTGCGCAGGATTTCGGCCATTGCGTCGTCGTGTGCCCGGTCGTTCATCGCTCTTTCTCCTGTTTCGCGTTGCTGCGCTGCCAGTTCTGCCAGTATTCGCATGCCTTTGTCATGTCGGCGTCCTGCGCGTGCTTGGTGCCGCCGCATAGCAGCAGGACTACGGTCTGCCCGGCCTGCGCGTAGTAGATGCGGTAGCCCGGCCCGGTGTCGATGCGTAGCTCCCACACCCCTTGCCTGCAGGGTTTGTGGTCGCCCAGGTTGCCCAGCTCGACGCGGTATAAGCGCCGGTCGATGGCTATCCTCGCCTTGACGTCCTTCACCTTGCTGCGCCAGTCCCCGAATACGTCGCGGCCTTCGTCGGTGATGTAGTGCTTTATCTCGAACACGCGACCCATTCTCTCTTAAAAGCGAAACCATGCCAAGAACAATGGGGCGGCTGTGGTTCTTGCTCGGGGCTCGGGGCTCGGGGCCCTTGCGTGGTCTTCGCGCGTGGCTCGCCCAGGTCGCTTGCCCGAAGGGGGGGCCATCCGATGACCGGTGCGCCGCGCCCTTGGGCCGTCAGTCGGTCCGTCGAGTCCGTCGAGTCCGTCGCCCCAGGCCACGCGCGGCGCCATGTCCGGCGCCGTGCCCGGGGGTTCGATCCGGTCTTTGGCGGCTTGGCGGCCTGGTGGCGTGCCGGATGCGTTGGTGTTGGCGGCCACCGCCTGGGGCTTCGCGCACGTGCGCCGCCAGTGCGTCGCATCGATCTCCTTACACCTTGGCGAGGCGGCTGCCGATGTGACTGTGCCCGTACTCCGCGTGCCAGTTGATTTCCAGAGAGAACAGGCCGACGTGGTTGCCCGATACCGACTCTCTGCTGCCGCCGTAGTAGGTGACGCTGTTTGGCGCCTGCTTGAAGTAGTCGCCATAGGTGCCTTGGTCGTAGGCAAGATTGGTCGCGCCGGCAACGAAGACCAGGCCCAGGTCGTAGCGCTCGGCGCTGTCGGTGGCCATCTGCACGGGGTAGCCGTTCGCCGGCGCGGTCTTGGAGGTGCTCTCGTAGGTCTGGTTGCCGTTCTTGTCCCAGATCATGTACTGCGCGTCGGCATTGGTCTTCAAGCCATCGATCATCTGCCCGAGGTTGCCCCACAGGCCCACGATGCCGCGCCAAGCGGCTCTCTTCACGGTTTCGTGGTCGGTCACCAGGGTAGTTGGGCTGGACACATGGCCTTGGCCGATCAGGCTCTGGCTGTCGGAGCCCCCCATTTCGATCAAGGCCAGCGTCTGGATCGCCGCGAGTTGGTAGATGTTCCACATGCAAAACCCGGTCACGCCTGCCGTGTTGCGTGCGTTGGCGAGCGCGCGCATGTCCTCGAAGAAGACGAGCCTGTGGACCGGGTCGTCCGAGGACTGCAACGGAAGAACATTGGCAACCGATCCCAGCTTGCTGTCGCCGTCCGCCGTGCCCTGGTACTTGCCCACCCAGTATTGGTCGATTTCGACGCCGGCGTGCATAAAGGCCGGGTGCACGCTGAAGCCGGGTACCGGCAGGTCGGAGACCATCCAGTAGCGCTTGCCGACGTAGTCACCGCGCGGGACGGTGCCGGTCTTTATATAGAACAGGGGCACTCTCACCATGGCCTGGCCGTCGATGGTCTCGTCGATCACGCCGGCGTAGGTCGGGTGCTTGTTGAAGGTTTCCCCCGTGGTGTTGATGGCCCTGTAGTTCGCGTCAATGCGCTGCCAGGTGCCGGCGCCGCCGCCCGTGGCCGTGCAGACGATGCCGACGATTTGGACGAAGCGCGTCCCCACGCTGTTGAGCGTGCGGGACACGTTGTTGAGTTTTCTGGCCATTGTGCCGATGGTGTTGCAAAGGCTGCTGTCGCCGAGCTGCGCGGCGGCAATCTCGTTCTCGAGGTACGCGAAGTTGGCGTCGATTTCCTGGTAGCGGCTGTTCCAGAGCGTGGTCAGGGTATTGGGGCCGTCGCTCGGGATGGGGGTGATGGTGTTATGTGTCAGTGCCATGGTTTAACTCCTTTTGCTGTGTGTGTAAGGAAAAACGGCGCACCTTGTGTGGTGCGCCGTTGGGGGTGGGGAAATGGGGGGTCTATTTTCATTCAGGGGTGCTGTGGTTTCTCTGTCAAAGGATAAAGGCTATCCGGGCGGTACCGAGTATCAACAAATTCCCGAACTCGCCCGAGTCCGTCCCCGTTCGCACACTGCAGAGCGTGCGCGCAAAGACCCCGGCCCTGGATCCATCCTGCCAGTCACCACCGACCAGAGGCAAACGCTCGCCATGGTTGCACATCCAGAAACCATCATCGCCAAGGTTGCTGTCAGCAACAGGGTACAGGCCCAGCGCCTTGGCGATTGCAGGAACGGTCAGGCCGGCTTTCACCCCCATGCTTTTGAAGGTGTTGCGGGTGTTGTAGCCATTGCCACCGGGGTTGGTGGGATTGGTCTTGGAGTCGGACAGGATTGCGGCCTGCGTATCGTAATTGGTCACGGCAGTTGCCGCGTCGTATTTCAGCGTGCCCGCCGTACCCGGTGCGACCAGGGCGCCGTCAGACGCCCTGATGGCCCTCCAGTGGGCGGAATCGGCGCTCTGGGATTTGGTATTGTCCGCTGCGTCGTTGTTCGGCAGTATCTGAATTTCGCCTTCGTTCAGGCGCACGCCACCAAGCCATTCCGGGAAATTTCCGGTGAGATCAGCAATACCGTGCGGCAGGCCATTGTGGCGCCACGAGGCCGGGCCCGAGCCCGTGTAGATCCAGGGGCCACCGGAGCGACCGGTCTCGTGGGGCATGGAGTGGCTCTTGCCATAGTTGGTATTGCCACGCGGCATCGTGCCGTTTTTCCAGCACCACAGCGCGATGGCCGCCCATTCGGCGTGGGTCATCATGTGCCAGCCAACGCCGTTGTTCTTGGCATACTGCTGGAACTCATCGAAGCGCCGATTGTAGTCCGGCAGCATACCGGGGATGGACAGCAGATTCTCGTCCTCGACGATGCCCTGATACTGGCCGATG
>NZ_AFAL01000543.1 GCF_000193225.1 Verminephrobacter aporrectodeae subsp. tuberculatae At4
CCCACCTCGAGCGTCACCACGCGCTGCTGCGGCCCGACCGCGACGGCGCTGAGCACGCGCGCCGCGGCGCCTGCCGCCGATCCGCCCGCCGCATGGCGCTGCCGCAGGCGCCGCACGAGCCAGGGCAGCAGGGCCATGGCTCCCACGAAGAGGAGCGCCGTGACCAGGAAGCGGGTCATGCCGGCGCTATCCACGGCTGAGCCGCCGCAGGCGTTCCGAGGGCGTCACCACGTCGGTCAGGCGGATGCCGAACTTGTCGTTCACCACCACCACCTCGCCCTGCGCGATGAGGTAGCCGTTCACGAGCACGTCCATGGGTTCGCCCGCGAGCGCGTCGAGCTCCACCACGGAGCCCTGGGCGAGTTGCAGGATGTACTTGATGGGCACCTTGGTGCGCCCCAGTTCCACGGACAGCTGGACCGGTATGTCCAGCACCATGTTGATGTCGTTGACGCTGCCGTCCGCGTTGCCCGAGAGGGGGGGCACGGGAGCGCCGGACAGGGGGCCTCCCTGTTGCTGTTGCGCGTCCCCGGGCTTGGTGCTGGTGCTGGTCTGCTGTTCCTCCAGCGCCTCGGCCCAGCCCGCAAGGGGATCGTCCGCGCCACCGCCGCCCTGGCCTTCTTCTTCAGTGGACATCTTTTTCTCCCAGCCAGCTCAGGTCCGCCGTGCGCAGGCATTCTTCGATGCGGATGGCGTATTTGGCGTTGTGCGTTCCGTACTGGCATTCGAAAACCGGCACCCCCCGACCGCGGCGCGAATGCGCGGTGCGCGCTCCAGTTCGATGAAGTCGCCCGGCTTCATGCGCAGCAGCTGCCCGACGGTGGTGTCGGCGCGCGCCAGCTCGGCGACCAGGGTCACTTCAGCGGCCTGGATTTCCCGGGTCAGCACCCGCACCCAGCGGCGGTCCACCTCGATGGAGTCGCCCTGCGTGGACGAGTACAGCACGTCCCGGATCGGCTCCAGCGTGGCGTAGGGCGTGCACAGGTGGATGGCGCCCGAGAGGTCGCCGATTTCCAGCTGGAACGCGGTGGACACGGTGATTTCACTGGGCGTGGCGATGTTCGCGAACTGCGGCTGCATTTCCGAGCGCTGGTACTCCAGCTCCAGGGGGTAGATGCCATGCCAGGCCTTCTTGTATTCGGTGCAGACGACGTCCACCAGGCGGTTGATGACGCGCTGCTCGGTGGGCGAGAAGTCCCGCCCCTCGATGCGCGTCTGGAACTTGCCCGCGCCGCCGTACAGGGTGTCGATGATGCCGAACACCAGCGAGGGCTCGCACACGATCAGCCCGCTGCCGCGCAGCGGACGGATGGCCACGATGTTGAAATTCGTCGGCACCGCGAGCTCGCGCAAAAAGGCGCTGTAGCGCTGCACGGACACCGGTCCGACGGAGACTTCCGGGCTGCGGCGGATGAGGTTGAAGAGCCCTATGCGCAGGTTGCGCGCGAAGCGTTCGTTGACGATTTCCATCGTCGGCATGCGCCCCCGCACGATGCGCTCCTGGCTGGAGATGTCGTAGTTGCGCACGGCGCCGGCCTCGGTCACCTCCTCGACCGACTTCTGGCTCTCTCCGGTGACCCCCTCCAAAAGGGCATCGACCTCTTCCTGCGAAAGAAATGAATTGCTCATGGCAAGTTCCTGCGCGCGTCACTGAACGATGAAACTCGAAAACAGCACGCGCCGCACCGGGTTGCGCTGCGTGCGCCGGCGCGCCGGCGCGTGCTCTGCTGCGTCCTCGGGCACATCGGCCTGCGCGCGCTCGCTCTCTGCGGGGGGCGGATAGTCCATGGTGCGCGTGACTTCCGCGAGGATGTCGGCGGCCAATTTCTCCTTGCCTGCGCGCTGCAACAGCTCGGCGGTGCTGCGCTGCGACGCGAGCATCAGCACGCCGCTGCGGATGTTCGGCAGGTAGGCCCGGACCTGCTCCTGCACCTTGGCGTTTTCCAGCTCCAGGGTGACGCCGATCTGGGCGAACCGGTCCCCGCCGGAATCGGCCAGATTCACCACCATGCTTTCCATGGGCAGGAAGACCGGGGCGGCCCTGGACGCATCCTCGTCGTCCGCCGGCGCGCGGCTCGCGACGAACCAGGCGCCGGCGCTGGCGCCGACCAGCACCCCCGCCAGCGCAGTGCCGACGAGGAGCATGAGCGTCTTCTTGCTCTTGGCCGGAGCCGCTGCGGGAACTATGGCTGACACGGTGCGGATTCCTTGCGGCAGCAAGCCGCGCCATCTGACCAGGGAAGGAGTGGGTGAAAAGAGAAATACGGGCCAGAACGATCCCATTATTGGGCGCTGCGCCGGCCCGTGATCAGCGGAATAACAACCCGAAACCAAGGTATTCAGCGCGCCCTGCGCGCGTTCATACAAAGACATCCACGGCGCGCTGCGCCATGTTGCCCACGCGCAGCACCGGGGCCGCTGCGGCGGGCGCCACGGACGCCACCGGCGCCCCCTGCATCCCCTGCGTTGGGCGGGCGCCCGCGCGGCCGCGCGGCGACCGCGCCTGCCCCGCGCCCTGGTCCGCCGGCGTGCCGACCGACATTCCCGCGAGCACCAGACCCTGGCTGTGCAGCAAATCGCCGAGCTGCGCGCG
>NZ_AFAL01000542.1 GCF_000193225.1 Verminephrobacter aporrectodeae subsp. tuberculatae At4
CGCGGGGTCGTCGATGCGCCGGAGCGCGCGCCAGGCCTGCGCGAACGGCAGGCGCCTGGCTTCCCACGTGTTGCGCCAGACGCACCAAGCCATCCAGGCCAGGAGCACGCCGAGCAGGGCGGCGAGCGCGAGCCACGCTTGCCGCTCGATGGCCGCGGTCGGCAGCGGGGCGATCGGCCGATCGGGGCGCAGCGGCTGCAAATCGCCTGTGCCGAAGGCCTGCGCGGGCGTCAGCGGGGCGATGCTGACCGGCCATGCGGGCAGCGCAAGGGTCGGTCCCGAACGGCTCGCAAGGCGCAGCGCCGGCAGCGCGACGGCGCTCAGCGCCCGGGGCGCGTTCATGAGCTGGTAGTCGAGCACCAGCCAGCGCCGCCCCTGCGCGTCGGTTTCGACGCGCGCGGGACGGCGCTCGAACCAGAGATCGACCCGCGCCGCAGTGGGCAGGCTGCGGGGAGTCAGCGGCCGGCCCGCGTGTTCGAGCAGCACGCGCTGCGTGAGAACGTCGCCGAGCACATGGCCGAAGCTGCGCGGTTGTTCGACGGTGGCTGCGGCGGTGGCCGCCGTGTCCTGCGCCGGCGCGGCGCCTGGCACGAGGCCGGCGCACAGCGCCAGCGCCCGGACGGCCCTCACCCTCATGCCGCGCCCTCAAGAAAGTAGCGGCTCAGGGCCTCGGCGTCGAAGCGGCCATGCAAATGCAGGGCCGGCGTGCCGTG
>NZ_AFAL01000541.1 GCF_000193225.1 Verminephrobacter aporrectodeae subsp. tuberculatae At4
ACATGCTTGAGGCTGTGACCCGAGACCCACTGCGCGCTGGCTTCGAACACCGCATGGTCCGCCATCTCGAAGAGCTTGGCCACGGCGTACAACGCAATCACCGCCCCCAGATGCGGCGCCAGGGCGCCCGCGCGGCGCGGCAGAGGAGCCAGAGCCAGCACCACCAACAGGCCGCCAAACTGCACCACAGCCCAGGGCAGCAGGTTGCCGCCGTACGCCCAGCACAGCACGGCGAGCGGCCCCGCGAGCAGCAGCGCGGCGACCGTGGCCCAGCCCGCGCGCGTGCTCACGCGGCTGGCCGCG
>NZ_AFAL01000540.1 GCF_000193225.1 Verminephrobacter aporrectodeae subsp. tuberculatae At4
GCGGCTGCGGTATTCACGGCATCCAGATTTCCCACATCGGTGTAGCTCAGCACCAGCAGCTTGCCGTTGACCGTGGCGCTGCCCAGCACCGGGGCCGTGGTGTCCCGGACCTGAACGGCCTGGTCCATGAAGCTGGCCGCTTCGTTGCCGGTCGCATCCTGTATCACGTTCTCGCCGGTCTCGGGCCGGGTGTAGCTCAGCTTGAGCGTTTCGTCGCTGGTCACGTCGCGGCTCAGCGTCAGCGTCACGGTCTTGCCCGTGACGGCCACGCTGTTCACGCGAATGGCCATGTTGCCCGCGCTGCTGAGCGCAAAGGCCGCGGCGGCTGCGGTATTCACGGCATCCAGGTTGCCCGCATCGGTGTAGCTCAGCTCCAGCAGCCTGCCGTTGACCGTGGCGCTGCCCAGCACCGGGGCCGTGGTGTCCGGGACCAGGTTGCTCACGGCCTGGTTCGTGAAGCTGGCCGCGTCGTTGCCGGCCACGTCCTGTATCACGTTCTCGCCGGTCGGGGGCCGGGTGTAGCTCAGCTTGAGCACTTCACCACCGGCCACGCTGCGGCTCAGCGTCAGCGTCACGGTCTTGCCCGTGACGGCCACGCTATTCACGCGGATGCCCTCATTGCCCGCGCTGCTGACCGCAAAGGCCGAGGCGGCTGCGGTCTTCCCGGCACCGGCATCCAGGTTGCCCGCATCGGTGTAGGTCAGCACCAGTTCGTCACCGCGGACCGTGGCGCTACCCAGCACCGGGGCCGTGGTGTCCCGGACCTGATTCACCACGGCCTGATCCGTGAAGCTGGCCGCGGCGTTGCCGGCAGCGTCCTGTATTGCGTTCTCGCCCGTCGCGGGCCGGGTGTAGCTCAGATTGAGCGTTTCGTCGCTGGCCACGGCGCGGCTCAGCGTCAGGGTCACGGTCTTGCCCGATACGAGCACGCCGTTCACACTGATGGCCGCATTGCCCGCGCTGCTTACTGCAAAGGCCGCGGCGGCTGCGGTCTTGGCGACATTCAGGTTGCTCGCATCAATGTAGGTCAGCACCAGTTGGTCGCCGTTGACCGTGGCGCTACCCAGCACCGGGGCCGTGGTGTCCGGGACCCGATTGACCACGGCCTGGTCCGTGAAGCTGGCCGCGTCGTTGCCGGCAGCGTCCTGTATCACGTTCTCGCTGGTCGCGGGCGGTGTAGCTCAGCTTGAGCGTTTCGCTGCTGTCCACGGCGCGGCTCAGCGTCAGCGTGACGGTCTTGCCCGATACGATCACCCTGCTGACGCTAAGGGCCGCATTGCCCGCGCTGCTTACCGCAAAGGCCGAGGCGGCTGCGGTCTTCTCGGCATCCAGGTTGCCCGCATCGATGTAGGTCAGCGTCAGCTCGGTGCCGTGGACCGCAGCGCTCCCCAGCACCGGGACCGTGGTGTCCAGCACCAAGTTGCTCACGGCCTGGTTCCAGAAGCTGACCGCGGGGTTGCCTGCTGCGTCCTGTATCACGTTCTCGCCGGTCTCGGGCCGGATGTAGTCCAGATCGAGCGCCTCGCCGCCAGCCACCTCGCGGCTCAGCGTCAGGGTCACGGTCTTGCCCGATACGAGCACGCTGTTCACGCTGATGGCCGCATTGCCCGCGCTGAGCACCACAAAGGCCGAGGCAGCTGCGGTCTGCTCAGCATTCAGGTCAGTCGCATCGGTGTAGGTCAGCACCAGCTGGTTGCCGCGTACCGTGGCGCTGCGGAACACCGGCGCCACGCCGTCCTGGGCCAAGTTGAGCACGTCCCGGTCCGTGAAGCTGGTCGCGGCGTTGCCGGCAGCGTCCTGTATTACGTTGTCGCCGGTCGCGGGCCGGGTGTAGCTCAGATTGAGCGCCTCGCCGCCGGCCACCGCGCGGCTCAACATCAGCGTTACGGTCTTGCCCACGACAGCAACGCTGTTCACGCTGATGGCCGCATTGCCCGCGCTGCTTACCGCAAAGGCCGAGGAAGTTGCGGTCTTGAGAGCATCCAGGCCAGCCGCATCAATGTAGATCAGCACCAGTTGGTTGCTGTGGACCGTGGCGCTACCCAGCACCGGGGCCGTGGTGTCCGGGACCAAGTTGCTCACGGCCCGGTCCATGAAACTGGCCGCGTCGTTGCCGGCAACGTCCTGTATCACGTTGTCGCCCGTCTCGGGCTTGGTGTACTTCAGCTTGACCGTTTCGCCACCGGCCACGGTGCGACTCAGCGTCAGGGTCACGGTCTTGCCCGATACGGCCACACTGTCCACGCGAATGGCCGCATTGCCCATGCTGACCACCGCAAAGGCCGAGGCGGCTGCGGTCTTGCGTGCATCCAGATTGCTCGCATCGGTATAGGTCAGCTCCAGCAGGTTGCCGTTGACCGTGGCGCTGCTCAGCACCGGGGGCGTGGTGTCTCCTGGCGCGGGCGTGTTGTTCGTCACCGCCTGGCTGCTGAGGTCTGCTGCGCTGTTGCCGGCGGCATCCTGGACCCCGCCGGTCGCTGGCTTGGCGTAGTTGACGGTCACTGTTTCAGCGCTGGTCACGGCGCGGCTGAGCGT
>NZ_AFAL01000539.1 GCF_000193225.1 Verminephrobacter aporrectodeae subsp. tuberculatae At4
CCCTGTTCTGCGGGGTGGCTCACTTGCACCAGGTTCGCGCTCGCCAGTTCCTGCTGCTCTCGGAATTCCTGGGCTTTGGTTTGTTCACTGCCCTGCGGCAAGGCGCTGCCATAGCGGTATTCGAAGCGTCCTGCGGGGCTGTCCATGCTTTGCACGCCGTCGTAGCGCGGCGGCGGTTTGGCGCTTGCCCGGGACGATTTCACGTAGTGTTCCAGGCGGTCCTCCCGGTAGTTCAGCCGCAGTTTGCGCCCTTGCGGGTCGGTGACTTGCTGCAAGCGGCCTTGGGCGCCGTATTGCAGTTGCACGCTTTCGCCACTGGGCAGGCTGATGCGCATGAGCCGGCCCCGGTGGTTGAAGAGCAGTTCGCGCCCGTCGGTCCAGCGCCACAGATATTGCTGGGTCCGCGGCGTTCTGCCCGCGTTGCGGATGCTCACCACGCCGTTGTCCGGCTGCTCGCTGGCGCACTGGCTGGGGTCTTGCGCGGTTTTCTTGAAGATGATGCGTGTGCCGTCGGCCTGCACGATTTGCACGGTGTTCCCGATGTCGTACAGATCGGTTTCGTAGCTGAGCTTCCAGCCGCGCCCCAGGATTCCCGGGGGCACGTTGCTGCGGCCGTACTGGCTGTTGTAGTGGCGCACGATTTCCAGACCGAGCAGACCGGGCAGCGCGGGCATGTCTTCCTCGCGCTGGTATTTGTTGCCGCTGATGACGTTGATCGGGTTGCCCGCGCCCTGGTTCGTGCCGCTGGTGTTGCCCTGGCTCGCGGGGCCCGGGCTGCCGCAGGTTGCACCGCCTGGCGTAGGACTGCAGACCCCGCCGCCCGGTCCGGCGGGATCGGGCTTTTCTGTGCCGGGCATGCAGCTTTGGCGTTTCGGGTCGCAGGTCCCCGGCGTCTTGCCTCCGGTCAGACCGTCGAGCGGACCGGCCGATGCGCTTTGGCCGAGCAATACCGCCCATACAAGGCAGGCTGCGTGCAGCAGTTGCTTCGGGTTCATTTGGTGGCTCCACAGGATGGGCAATGCGTACCGACACAGTCCGTGTCTCCCCCGCCGGTGCCCGGGTTGTCAGCGCCACCGGTGCCGCCGCCTGGGCCCGGGCCAGCACCGTCGCCGGTACCACCGCCTGCACCCGGGTCGCTCCCGCCCGGGCCGAGCACCGTGCAACCCATGGTGATGCAGTCGGGTGCCGGGGATTTGCCGCCCGGACTGCCTGGGCCGCCCGGATTGTTGGAAATCGTGCTCTCGCCCTCGACGGCGTCGCTTTGCATATGCAGCGTGACGTGCGTGACGACCGGCAGCCGGCCCTGTTCGATGAGTTGGCTGTGGAAGCTGTCGCCGCCGTTGTCGAACCACTTCAGGTAGTGCTTGTAGATGGTGCTGACCAACGGAATCTTGAGCTCGTAGCCGTGCGTCACCTTGATCTTGAGCAGGTTCGCGTCCTGCACGCTCTGGCCCGATTGGCTGCCGACGTTTCTGTCGCGGTATGCCTGGCCCGCGTTGGGTATTGCGCGCGCGTTGTACTTTTGCTCCAGCCGGGGATCGTTCCAGTCGTCAAAGCTCGCGCGTGTGGGGTTGAGCAGGTCGATGCGCAGATGGCTTTGCAGGTCGATGCGCAGATGGCTTTGCAGGTCGGCCGCCGCCTTGGCCTTGGCCTGCGCCAGTTCCGCGCTGTTGCTGCCCCCGCCGTACAGCGGCACCAGCGCGCGCAGGTAGCTTTCGCGGATGTCCGGGAGTTTGGCGTGGGCCATGCTGCCCGCACGCGCGGCCATAAAGCTCGCGTGGTTGATCTGGTTTTTGGAGAAGAACACCAGGCCGTACTGCAGCATGGCCAGCCCCAGCAGCGTGATGATGGGGCCGACCACGGTGAACTCGATCATGGCGCTGCCGCGCTGGCGTGGCGCAGCGGATCGTGGTGTGCTGTGTTGGCGCATGGGTCTTCTCTCAGGCTGGGGCGACCTGCATGGGCTGGGGTTCAGGGCTTGGCAGGGGTCAAGGGGAAGTTGATGACAGGGTTGTCCATCAACTCAAACAACTCCTTGCGATACAGCATTACCTGAAAAATCCCCTTGGGTCCCGCGCCCACAAGATGGATGAGCGCGGCCTGCTTGCCCAATATCTCGCCTTCGAGCGCCTCAATGGTGAAATCGTGTCGGACGCGCGGGGTATCAGGTTGCGGTCCCTCCCCGCGCCAATCATCCACGGGGCCATCGATCTCGACGTCGATGCGCTGCGTCTTTGAAAGGCCCTCCAGCCGCGAATGCTTGAACGTCAAATCGGGCAGTTTCAGGCGCGTGTGCCTTTGCTCCTTGGGGTCGGTGTAGTCAATGCTGACCCCGCTCAGCGAGCCCGTGTGCAGATCCAACTCGGCCTCGTAGGTGACGCCTATATTCAGAAGGTCTGTGTACTTGTCGATTGGCTCTGCCGTACCTGACAATGAAAAGTAGCCACCCACATAGGTCACTTTCCGGGTCCTGGGCGCATCGGTCTGGTCGGTGAGCAATCCGAGCCTGGCATACCAGCCGGCACCTCTCTTCTTGTTAGTGACGCCTTCGCCCTCTCCGAAGGAAAAGTCCCAAGCCGGGTTATGACCCATCTCCTCGTTGAACGAAAAGAAGACGCCGCCACCCTGTTCGCGTGTGTAGTAGAACTCCGTGTCGCGCTGGTATTTGACATCCCCGTAACGCCTGCCATCCACAGTGAAGCTGTTGCGCCCGGCCTGGACATGGCGCCGCGCCAAGCCGTAGGAGGAGTAGCTCATGTCGATGCTGCCTTGGCCGCCCTTGGTGAGAGGGGATTCGATGATGAACCCCGAGATGTCGAAGTTGATCATCGGGCTCTTGGGGTCAGGGTCGGTCATGGCCTTGTGCAGCGCCAATTCATCGGTGGATGACGAGGTAGGTTGAACGCAGTTGCCGCCCATCTCGCGCTGGGCGCACAGCGGTCCGGCCGTAGTAATGAAGATATCGCCGTTTATGGCGTCGCCACCGATGACCCCGGGATCAGAGGCGTCACCGCCCCCATTGCAGGCAACGAGGGTCAGGCCGCAGGCCAGCAGCCAGAACAGGAAGCGGGTACGACGCGCCATGGCGCGTCTCGGGGATGAGCGTGGATGTGGCATGGGAGTCCAATCAAAAAACAAAGGGGTTGGGAAACGCGCGTCACCCGGTGGTGCTTGCGCGGGAACTGCTGCTGGTGAATGGGGAACTGGCGTCGTCTTGATCCTTCTTGCAACGGCCGTATGCCGTGGTGGACGGCGGTGTGCTGGCTGTCTTATGGTCCTCATGGCCCTCACGTCCCGGCCTGACAAACCGGGCGCTGCAGACACCATGCACCGCACCCGCATCCACCGGCCAAGGCCGCAGCTGCATGCCGGGCTCCAGTCCCTGGTTGGCTATTGCGCCCGCGGGCATCTCCAGCACATGGACGGCGCCCGGTCCGCCCCAGCTGCACCGCCAGGGGGCCAGTGCCGGTACTTGGCGCGTGATGCGGCCCCGGGTGTCGAGGTAGACGAGGTCCAGCGCGTAGCGCATGAAGCAGCTGTGCACGCTGGTGCAGCGCGCAATCAGCAAGGCGCTGCCGTTGCCGGCCACAGTGCCGCGCGGGTCGCTGCGGCCCATCAGACCGATGAAGCGGCCCCAGAAGCCCCGGGCTTGGCGAATCTGCAGTGCGTGCGGCTGGCCCGTCATCACAGCCCCGCGTTCATGAATTTCATCGCGATCGGGAACAGCAGCACGATGAAGGTGCAGGGGAAGATAAATGCGATCAGCGGAAAGAGCATCTTCACGGGGGCTTCCATCGCCAGCTTCTCGGCGCGCAGAAAGCGCTCCGAGCGCCTTTGGTCGGCCTGCGCGCGCAGCACGGGTCCGAGGCTCATGCCCATGCGCTCGGCCTGGATCACGGCCATGATGAAGTTCGTCACGCTGGGCTCGTTCAGGCGCTCGCCCATGTCGCGCAGCGCTTCGGCGCGCCCCTTGCCTGCGCGCAGGTCGCGCAGCACGCGCTGGAACTCTTCGCGCACCAGACTCGGCGGGCCCTTGGCCACGGCCTGCGTGATCGCTCCCTGCATGTTCAGCCCGGCCTCGACGCACAGCGTGATGATGTCCAGGAAGAAGGGCATCATGCGCAGCAGTTCGCGCCGGCGCAGTGCGATGCGGTCCCGGATCCAGATCGCAGGGTAGATCCAGCCGAGCAGCGCACCGATGGCCAGGGCCTGCGCGTAGACGCCGCGGGGAACATGCCGGGGCTCGGCATCCGCGCTCGCGCCGATGGGCACGCCGTCGAAGCTGGAGACGATCCACCAGACCACCAGCAGCGCCACCAGCGCGCTGATGACGCGGCTGGCGATGAACTGCGCGGGGCTCATGGTGTAGTCCAACCCCGCTTGGCGCAGTTTGAGCCGCAGGGCCTGCA
>NZ_AFAL01000538.1 GCF_000193225.1 Verminephrobacter aporrectodeae subsp. tuberculatae At4
CATGTGCGCAACAACACGCCGGTGCCAGCAGACACCACGCCCCCGGTGCTCAGCAGCGCCACGGTCAACGGCAACCAGTTGGTGCTCACGTACACCGAGACCACCAGTCTGGACGCGGCCGTGCTGACGGGCGCGGCAGGCTTTACGGTAACCGGCTACGGCACGGACGGCACCTCCCCCATTCCCTGCGGAGTCTTCAGCGCTGTGGTGAATGCGGTGGCCAAGACCGTCACGCTGACACTGAGAAGCCCCGTGGGGCACGGTCAGCGGGTGAGCGTCAGCTACACCCAGCCGACGACCGGCCATGTGGTGCAGGACGCTGCCGGCAACGAAGCGGCGAACTTGCGCGACCAGGCCGTGACCAACAACACGTCAGCGGCAGCAGACACCACGCCCCCGGTGTTCCGTAGCGCCACGGTCAATGGCGACCAGTTGGTGCTCAGCTACACCGAAGCAAACAACTTGGAAGGGGCAGCGCGCGAGGGCAGCGCAGGCTTTGCGGTCAGCAGCGCCGCGGGCGCGGCCATCACCGTCACCGGTATCGTGGTGAACGCGACGACCAACACCGTCACGCTGAAACTGAGCCGCGCCGTGACCCGCGCTGAGCTGCTGACCGTCAGCTACACCCAGCCCGGGGCCGAGAACGCGGTGCAGGACGCTGCCGGCAACGCCGCGGCAAACTTCGGCAACGAGGCCGTGAGCAACGACACGCCCATACCAGAGACCACGCCCCCGGTGCTTGGCGACGTCACGGTCAACGGCAACCTGCTGGAGCTCAGCTACACCGATGCAAACAAGCTGGACATCAACCACACCGCGCCCGCATCGGCGTTTGCGCTCAGCAGTTCCAGCGATACGGCCATCCACGTCAGCAGCGTTGCCGTCACGGCCAAGACCGTCACGCTGACGCTGAGCCGCGCCGTGGCCAGCGACGAGAAGCTCACGCTCAGCTACACCAAGCCGGCGACCGGCGACAACGTGATACAGGACGCTGCCGGCAACGACGCGGCAAGCTTCGGCAACCAGGCCGTGGAGAACCTCACGCCCGCACCCACGCCCACACCGGAACACGACCCCGGCGCGCCCATACCGGAACACGACCTCGGCGCGCCCGATGCGGACCACGACGGCATGCCCGACGCGCAGGAAGATCAGGCCATCGGCCCCAGGGGTGCCTCCCACGGCGACGGCAACGGCGACGACATTCAGGACAGCGCACAGGCCGCAGTCGCCTCCTTCCGCGCCGAGACCAGCAGCCGTTCCAGCGGCACCTCGGTGACCCTGGTAGCAGACAGCCGCAACGGCATGGTCTCCCCCGGCAGCAACACCCGCATCACCAGCCTGGAGCAAAAGGCGGTCCCCGCTCAGACGACCAAGGCGCTGGAGACACCGATCGCGCTGACGAGTTTCAAGGCCACGCTGGAGACCGCCGGCAGCAGCAAGACCTTCAGCCTGTTCGTGGACTCGGCGCTGGGCGTCAACGGCTACTGGCTGCAAGACCACGGCGGCACCTGGGTGAACCTGGCGAGCAGCCCTTACGGCGGCAAGATGGTGGACGAAGCCTGGCTGTTGCGGCTGGACTTCTCGATCACCGATGGCGGGCCGTTCGACGCCGACGGCAAGGTCGACGGCGTGATCACCGCGCCCGGCGCCGCAGGGTATATGCCGCTGTCCATCGTGGGGCAGGCGCCGGATGGGGCGCCTGGCGGGTTCTGGCTCTGAAGCCTGCCCTCCCCGGATCGGCTCCGATCTCTGCGGCCATGGGCTGCCTCCTGCGCAGCGCCAGGGCCATCCACCGGGTGATGGCGCGTTCGCGAACAGGGCGGCAGCATCCGTGCGCGCCTCTTGCGCCAGCGCATGGCCCTGCACCCGGCGCCAGTTCAGGGCGATGCGCCGTGCTCCCTGCGCGTGCCGCGCGCGCATCTTCAGCGAACTGCACGTCCAGCCCCAGGGATCACAGCCCCTACCCGATCAGCAAAAATAACGCAAGGGGGAGGTTTGAAGCGCGATAGCAATGACATTTACCAACATGCAGTTGCAGTTCATCACGGATGATGCACGGCATGCCGAACGACCTCTCTTGTGCATCGCGTTGTCGCATCCATCGACCTTTGAAGATGCGCCTCCCCAGGAACCCCCACTCAGCGGATGCGCACGGCCTGCGGACCAATCAGAACCGCCATGCGATTGAGTCCATCCGCACGGATGGCGGCCTCGGCAGCCTGCGAGTCCAGCGCGCGGGCCCACGGGAGATGGCTGCGCAGTGTCCTTGCGTCCCGCGTGACTTGCGGCCAGGCAATGGCCCCTGCGCACGGGGGAATCCAGGGCGTCGCATCGCACGCGGCAATCCGCACGTGGCACGCCGTGGTGTCGTATCACCGGCGTCAATCTGAGCGTGGATATGAGCCGACTCACCGACTCCTCGGGCAACAAGGGAAATTCGAGAGCCGTCAGCGGCATCCGCTACGACATCAACACCACCGTCTCCCGCACGCGCCCCGGTGCCAGCATCGCGCTGGCCGACACCAGTCTCCCGGTTGGCGAGAGCACCCCCGTCACCATCCCCTTCAGCGCGCGCGTCACCGGCCTTGACGCCAGCGACGTGAACCTCACGCATGCCAACGGCGCGCTCGGCCCGCTCACGGCCAACGCCGAAGGCAAAAACCAGGCGGTGGCGAACAACTCCGCAGCCGACACCACGGCTCCGGTGCTCAGCACCGCCACGGTCAGCGGGCGCGATCTGGTGCTGAGCTACACCGAGGCGAGTGGCCTGGGTCTGGATGCGACCCATCCAGCGCCCGCGACGGCCTTTGCGGTGAGTAGCAGCCGTGGCGTCGCCATAGCCGTCG
>NZ_AFAL01000537.1 GCF_000193225.1 Verminephrobacter aporrectodeae subsp. tuberculatae At4
AAAGGGAACTTTGTCGATGTTGTCGCTGGTCTTGCGCGACATCAGCCCGGACAACACCATGGTTTCGCCGTTTTGCACGTTGAACTCGGTTTTCGTGCGCCGTGTGCTCAGCGCCGGCCCGCCAACGGTTGCGATCGAGGGGTCTATGTTGCTGACTTCGCTCTCGATCTCCGCACGGATGACTCCATTGCGATCCACGCGCGGCGTGATGTTGAGCTTGATGCCGTAGGGCTTGAAATAGACGGTGGTTCCGTAGAAGGTCGTCACGCTATAGGGGTATTCGCCGCCCGCGAGGAATTCGGCTTTGGATCCATTGCGCGCCGACAGCTGCGGCTGCGCCAGGATGCTGGCCTTGCCCTCCTGGGCCAGCAGGTCGAGCTTGGCGCTCAGGCCCATATTGATCGCACTCAGAACGTTCAGGCCCCCGGACAGCGGAGTGAACTCGCTGCCGTCCGCGGAGGTGATGGGCGGCTTCTGGACACCAATGACCAGCCCTCCTTGGTGGCCACGCCGGCCGGGCGACCAGAGACCGGCGACGCTCGCGCCGCCCGTGGAACCCCAGCGCAGGCCGATTTCGCGCAGTTCATTCACCGGAAACTCGACCACCTTGACGTCCATCAGCACCATCTGCTCCCAGCCGATCTGGTTGGTGAAGTTGACGATCTGCGGATAGTGTTTTGCAAGGCCCTCGATCTTCTTGAGGTCGGTGTCGCCCAGGTTGTCGCCT
>NZ_AFAL01000536.1 GCF_000193225.1 Verminephrobacter aporrectodeae subsp. tuberculatae At4
CGAGTTGCCCGCAGGGTCCCGTATCCCGTCGAGACTTGTCATCCTGACGGTGTTGTCCGGCGCGATGGTGTTCTCCGGCGGAGTCAGGGTGGCGGTCCAGGTCTTGCCGTCTTCGGAGGAGCTCAGCGCGGACAGCGTGCCGATGGACGTTTCCAGGCGCTCCCCGGTTCTGCTGATGATGCCGAGCGCCCTTTCGCTGAAGGTCAGGGTGACGGTGGCCGTTTCGCCGGCCCGCAGGTCGTGATCGCTTATGGTGAAGCTGATCAGCGTGGGCGGTGTCAGATCGATGAAGTAGGCGTTGCTGTAAACGATTTTGGACAGGGGTTTGTTGCCAGCCAGGTCCGTCACGCCGGCGTTTTCGGTATCCAGGGAGATGGTGAGGTTGGCCCCCTCGGCGCCTGCGTTCGGGGTCAGCGTGGCGACCCAGCTCGTGCCGTCGGTGTGTAGCTTGAAGTCGCTCAGCGTAGCGTTTTGCGCGATGAGGCTGCGCATGTCCTCCAGGTCGAAACCGATGACCGGTTCCTTGAAGCTGACCTTGACAGGGCTGGTTTCTGTCGCTGTCAGGCCGCTGCCGTCCACCCAGATGGTGATGACGGGCTTTATGGCGTCGACGTCGTAGAGGATACCCGGGACGTTCATCGTTCCCGTTCCCGCTTCGCCCGCGGTATTCTTCACGCCGGCAAGGTTCACCGCGACGGAGTTTTGGAGCTTTGAGGATGAGTTCCACGTGAGTACCGATGTGATGCTGACCTGCCAGGTGTCGCTGCTGCCGTCGGCGCCGGGACTGACGGCGCTCACGGTACTCACCCTGCCGGCGCCCGGGAGCAGGCTCACGTCCGGTGTGTCGAAGTTCTTTACGGCTTCGTTGAATTTGACGGTGACGACGGTCGTTGTCCGGTTCCATCCGATGGCGGTTTCGCTGATCGAATGGCCGGATGCGGCGAGTGTGGGTGCGGTCATGGTGTTTTTCCTTTTCGGTCCATCAGAACCAGATCCCGTGCGCTTGCGCATCGGACGTCTGCCCGACGATGGACAGCAGCATGTGCGCCGCCGTGCCGGGGGCGGTAATGATTCCGTCGGTCTCGCCGTCGGCGTCAAAAGCGCCGCCGTCCTCGATTCGGAAGTCGAGCCGCAGGCTTTGCCCGTCCCGAGCCATCTTGCCGCTGGCCTCGGTGTAAGTCAGCAGCAGATTGCGGCCGCTGACCGTGGTGCTGCCAAGCACCGGGGCCGTGGTGTCGGTGATGAGGTTGCTCACGTTCTGGTGCGTGAACCCGCTGAGGTTGTTGACGACGGCATTCACGCTGTTGATGCGCACCGTACAGGCAGCGGAATGGGCTGCGTCCAGGTTGCTCGCATCGTCGTAGACGGGCGTCACGGTGTTGCCGTCGATCTTCGGGGCGTTGGCGCCTTCCAACTGGCACCCATCGCTCAATGCGACGCTGCGTGCCGTGAAGTTGGTAGTTCTTTCGGAAAACGTGAAGGTGACGGTGGTTGTTTCTCCGGCGGACAGGCTGGATTTCGCCAAACTGATTCCGGTGAGGATGGGCTTGGTGTAGTCGGTGCGGTAGAAGAGAAAGGGGGTCACTATGTCCGTGTCGGGCCCCGGGTTACCCAAATGATCGGTGATGCTTCCGGCTCTCACGCCGATGGTGTCGTTAGCCGTCGAGGCGGCGTTGCCACCCGCGATCGTTTGCAATATGACCCGCCAGACATCGGAAGATCCGTCGGCGTTGCGGTTTTCCGGGACGGAGGCCACTCCGATCACCTTCGAGCCAGACTTGGTCAAGAGCACGTCGGCCGCCTCGAAATTCATTATCCCTTGGTTGAATCGGATGGTGAAGATTACGGTGTCGTATCCCGTGTCGATTCCGATGGCAGGACTGGTGGTTCCGCCGCCGGTGAGGATTATGGGCATGGTGATTCTCGTTTTTCTGAATGGACTGCGTGGGGGTTTCCGGATTCAGCTTTGGCCTCGCCTGTGGTCCATGGACGCAGGCGCCAGTGCCTGTCTCATGTATTCATGCCGGCGACGACGGCCTGGTAATTGCCGGTCGGGCGATTTCCGGTTGCACGCGATCTGCCACAGCGAATGCCACGTGCGGATTCATTCGGGGGGATTTGTCGTGGACAAGGAAATTCCCTTGACTGCATCAACAAGTTGTTTTTCATCATACGTTTTGGTACTGCATCGCTCCGACAATGGTTTAGGAAACTGTCGCCCATTTCATGGAGAATGGATGGCCTGTTCCTGGCCCATGCAGGTCGACGAAACCGGGTAGCGCTGATCCTCACATTGCTGTCGTTCTGAATGGCTTGAATGATGATTTTCCTGATTGTTCTGCGATGCAAAATGTAAAGTCAACGCATCTGAGCACGTGTTTTGCAGTGCAAAATAATGGCGCCGTGGTGAATATGTTTTGCAGTGCAAAACAAGAGAGGGTTTTGACCGTGGAAATTTCTGGCGCACGATGCGCTTGAATCCCTTGCGGTTTCTCTGGTATCGGAATGCTTGTCGTCCAAGAAACCGGGATGGCGCAATGGGGGATGGAAATGGCTTGGCCCGATCACTTCGACGGACAAGCATTCAAGAACGAAGCGGTGGCAAGATTGCCGCTGCCGCACAGTGCAGCAGGGGCATGCGCGGGAAGTCGGTATTGCAGCGGGGGCACCGGATCATTGGCACGGGGATGCGCAATCCCGGCTCACCCGGGGCCTGGACGGCGGCCCATCCGCTTGGAGGCCGCAATTACCACGGTGGCGATCAACGGGGTGAGAGAGCGCCGCTGCGGGCACGGTGTGTTCCCGGCGAACGGGACGGCGCTTCGACGAAGGCGTCTGCTGTTTGGGTCGTGAACCCTGCTTCGCGCGGGCACTGCGTGCCCAGCTTCGGGCCGCCCGGCATGCGCTGTGCACGGGCGCCCGCGTGTTCGAGTTGGCACGCGGGTCAGGAGGCGCCACACCCATCGGCCACCCCGAACGTGAATCGGTCATCGAAACGCATTCCGGCGCGGGCGCTCGCCCGCTGCCCGCGCAGGCAACGTTGCCCAGGTGCAACGCAGCACCGGGGCGGGAGCCGGAATCCCGGGTGATTCCGGCGCGCGCCAGGGGCTTGCCCCGGGTCAGCGGCCGGCGTGAACCCGCTTTGCCGGGCTGCGCCCCGGGACCCCGTCAGAGCCAGAAATCATTCGACCCCGGATCGGACATCTGCCCGACGATGGACAGCGGCATGTGCGCTGCCGCGCCGGAGCCGGTGATGTTTCCGTTGGCCTGGCCGTCGGTGTCGTAGGTGCCGCCGTCCTCCAGCCGGAAGTCGAGCCGCAGGCGCCCACCCTCGAGCACCATCTTGCCGCCGTAGGGCTCGCTCGCCAGGTTCACCCAGGTGCCGGCCGCGCCCTTCATCCAGTAGCCGTTGATTCCCTGCGCCGCGTCCACGTAGAGGCTGAAATCCTCGGTGTGCGTATTCGCCGCCAGTTTGGCCTGGAAGTTGGTCAGCCCAATGGGCGCCTCCAGCGCTCGGGGCATATCGGCGGGGGCGGCTTTCTCCTCCAGCTTGGTGATGTGGGTGTCGTGGTCCGCTCCGGGCTTGCCGTTCTGACCGCCTGCCGTCAGGGTGGCGTAGGTTTTCGCTGACGTGCCCGCGGTTGTGACGCTGATCGAACTGACCGAGGTTTGCGCGCTGTCCTTGATCCCGTCTCCGTTGCCGTCACCGGCCACGGAGGGAGATCCATCGGGGCGGGCAAGACCGGGGACGCGGTCTTCGACATCGTTGGAAACGCCGTCCGCGTCCCCATCCGGCGCCCGGTCCGTGCTGCCGCCGCCGCTACCGCCCCCGCCGCCGCCGCCGGAGGAGGCCGCGGTGTCGTTTGTCACCTTCTGTTCGGTGAAGGTTGCGGCGTCGTTGCCTGCGTTGTCCTGTATGGCGTTGGCGTTGTCGGAGGGCGTGGGGTCGGTGTAGGAGACGCTCACCGACTGGCCGTAGGCCACAGCAGTGCTCAGCGTCAGTGTCACGGTCTTCGCCGTGGCATCGACGGCGACTGCGGTGACGGTGTTGAGCACCCCGCTCACGAGCACCGCGAAGGCTCCGGGGGCCGGTATGTGGCGAGCGTCCAGGGCGTTCGCTTCGGTGAAGGTGAGCACCAACTGGTTGCCGTTGACCCTGGGCGCGCTGGTGCCCGTGCGGACGAGCGCGGGGGGCGTCGTGTCCCGTGCGTTGGCCACCTCCATGGCCGGGAAACTGGCGGCAGCGTTGCCGGCCACATCCCGTATGACGGCCTTGCCGGTCGTGGGCTTGGTGTAGGCAACGGTCACGCTCTCACCGCCGGTCACGGCGTCGGTCAAGGTCAGGGTCACGGTCTTGGCCGTGGCATCCACGCTGACTGCGGTGACGGTGTTGCGGACCCCGTTGACGAGCACCGTAAAGGCTGCGGCACTCGCCGTATTGGCTGCGTCCAGACCCAGGCTGCTCGCTTCGGTGTAGCTGAGCACCAGACTGTGCCCATGGACTGCTGCGCTGTTTATGACCGGGGCCGTGTCGTCGGCTGCGGTGTTGTTCACCGCCGCCTGGTTCGTGAGGTTGTCCGCGTCGTTGCCGGCCGCGTCCTGCAGCACGTCATTGCCGGTCGTGGGCCGGGTGTAGCTGACGGTCAGCGTCTCGATACTGTCCACGGCACGGCTGAGCGTCAGCGTGACGGTCCTGGCCAAGGAATCCACCACGACGTTGTTCACGGTGATG
>NZ_AFAL01000535.1 GCF_000193225.1 Verminephrobacter aporrectodeae subsp. tuberculatae At4
CACAGCGGCGCGGCGCGCATCGTGCTGGGCACCCGCATGGCGGTGTTTGCCAGCCTGCCCGGCCTGAAGTTCATCGTCGTCGACGAGGAGCACGACCCGAGCTACAAGCAGCAGGAGGGCGCGCGCTATTCGGCGCGCGACCTGGCCATCTGGCGCGGGCGCGAGCAGGGCGCCAAGGTGCTGCTGGGCTCGGCCACGCCGTCGCTCGAGAGCTGGCACGCGAGCCGCCCGCCCACGCCCGAAGACCCCGGGGGCGGGCGCTATGCGCGGCTGCACATGCCCAGCCGCATCGGCGCGGGCGCTCTGCCCCGCGTGCGCCGCGTGGACATGAGCCAGCAGCCCCGGCACGCCGTGCTCAGCGTGCCGCTGCTGGCCGCGATCACCGAGCGCGTGGCGCGCGGCGAGCAATGCATGGTCCTGCTCAACCGCCGCGGCTACGCCCCGGTGCTGCACTGCGCCGACTGCGACTGGAAAAGCGACTGCCCGCATTGCAGCGCGCACCAAGTCTTTCACAAAACCGACCGCAGCCTGCGCTGCCACCACTGCGGCCACACCGTGCGCGTGCCGCGCCACTGCCCCCGCTGCGGCAGCCCCGACATCCGGCCCATGGGCCGGGGCACCGAACAGCTCGAAGAACAGCTCTGCTCCCTGCTGTCCGAGGTGCTGCGGCCCGACCGCACGCCCGTGCGCATCGCGCGCATCGACGCCGACACCACCCGGGCCAAGGGCGCACTGGAACAGCAGTTCGCGCAGGTGCATTCCGGCGCCGTGGACGTGCTCGTGGGCACGCAGATGATCGCCAAGGGCCACGACTTCCGGCGCATCACGCTGGTCGCCGCCGTGCAGCCTGATGGCGCCTTGTTCAGCAGCGACTTTCGCGCACCCGAGCGGTTGTTTGCGCTGCTCATGCAGGCCGGCGGCCGCGCCGGGCGCGACGCCGTCTATATGGCGGCCCAGGGAACGCAGTGCGAAATGTGGGTGCAGAGTTTTTGCCCCCGGCACGCCGTGTTCGAAACCCTGCGCACGCACGACTACCCCGCGTTTGCCGCGCAGCAGCTCAGAGAGCGCGCGCAAGCCGCGATGCCCCCGTTCTCGCACCTGGCCCTGGTGCGCGCCGACGCGCGCACGCAGGAGGTGGCGCAGGGCTTTCTCAGCGCAGCCAGCGCCGCGGCGCACGCCGCCGCCCTGCCGGGGCTGGAGCGGGTGACCCTGTTTCCGCCCGTGCCGCTGGCGATCCAGCGCGTGGCCAACGTGGAGCGCGCGCAGATGCTGCTGGAGAGCCCGCGCCGCGCCGCGCTCCAGCATTTCTTGCTGGCCTGGAAGTCCGTGCTGCAAGCCACCCGCCACGACCCCGCGCACAAGGGCCTGATCCGCTGGCTGGTGGACGTGGATCCGCTGGAAATCTGAGCCCGAGCCAGGCTGCACGCCCGGACCGCGCCGGTATCATTGCGCGCTCATCCCCACGCATCCCCGCTTGCCTCCCGCGCCCTCCTCCCGTATGTCCACCGGCCTCAACCTTGCCCAGCTCCAGGCCGTGCACTACACCAACGGGGCCTGCCTGGTGCTCGCCGGCGCGGGCTCGGGCAAGACCCGGGTGATCACGCACAAGATCGCGCACCTGATCGAGCGCGGCATGGAGCCCCGGCAAATTGCCGCGATCACCTTCACGAACAAGGCCGCCGCCGAGATGCGCGAGCGCGCCAAGGAACTCATCGGCCGCCGCGCCAAAAACGTGCTCGTATGCACCTTCCACGCGCTGGGCGTGCGCATGCTGCGCGAGGACGGCGCGGCGCTGGGGCTCAGGCCGCAGTTCAGCATCCTGGACACCGACGACGTGAGCGGCATCCTGAAGGACGCCTGGGGGGCGCGACCGACCTGGCCACGGTGCGCCAATGGCAGTGGCGCATCAGCCAATGGAAGAACCAGGGCCTGACCAGCGCGCAGGCGCTGGAGCAGGCGGCGGACGACAACGCGCGCGGCATCGCCACGCTGATGGCGCGCTACGAGGAGCGCCTGACGGCGTACCAGAGCGTGGACTTCGACGACCTGATCGGCCTGCCGCTGCGCCTGCTGCGCGACTTCGCGCCGGTGCGCGCCAAATGGCAGGCGGCGCTGGGCCACGTGCTGGTGGACGAGTACCAGGACACCAACGCCACGCAGTACGAACTGCTCAAGCTGCTCGTCGGCGAAAAAGGGCACTTCACCGCCGTGGGCGACGACGACCAGTCGATCTACGGCTGGCGCGGTGCCACGTTGGACAACCTCAAAAGGCTGCCCCTCGACTTCCCGCGGCTCGAGGTCGTCAAGCTCGAACAGAACTACCGCTCCACCAGCGCCATCCTGCGCGCGGCGAACAACGTCATCGGGCCGAACCCGAAGCTGTTTCCCAAGACGCTGTTCAGCGAACTGGGCGAAGGCGAACCCGTGCGCGTGGTCGACGCCGACAACGAGGAACACGAGGCCGAGCGCGCCGTGGCGCGCATTCAGAGCCTGCGCGCCACGGGCAACCCGCCGCCCGCGTGGCAGGGCTTCGCCATCCTGTACCGCGCCAACCACCTGGCCAAGCCGTTCGAAAAGGCGCTGCGCAAGGCGAACATCCCGTACAAGGTTTCGGGCGGCAGCAGCTTCTTCGAGCGCGCGGAAATCAAGGATCTGTGCGCCTGGTTTCGCCTCTGGATCAACCACGACGACGACCCGGCGTTCCTGCGCTGCATCACCGCGCCCAAGCGCGGCATCGGCCACGGCACGCTCGCGGTGCTGGGGGCCTTTGCCGCGCAGCACCGGCAAAGCATGTTCGGCGCGTTGTTCAACGCCATGCTGCCCGCCGCCGTGCCGAAACGCGCGCTCGACGGTCTGCACGAGTTCGGCCGCTGCATCAACGACCTGGAATACCGCGCGCGCCACACGCTCGGCGCCGAGGCGGCGCGCGCCTTTCTGCACGCATGGATGGCGGAAATCGGCTACGAGCAGCACCTGTGCGACAGCGAAGACAGCGCGCAAGCCGCTGCCGCACGCTGGGGCAACGTGCTCGAGTTTTGCGACTGGATGGCGCAGCGCGCCGGCGGCCAGATCGACGACAGCGCCGACGCCGGCGCGCCCACCAAGAGCCTGCTGGAGGTGGCGCAGGGCATCGCGCTGCTGTCCACCCTCTCGGGGCGCGAACAGGAAGCGGACCGCGTCACGCTATCGACCCTGCACGCGTCCAAGGGGCTGGAATGGCCGCACGTGATCCTCGCCGGCGCAACCGAGGGCATGCTGCCCTTCAAGATCGACGCCGCCGCAGGCCGCGAGCAAGAGCCGGACGACGACACGCTGCAACGCCTGCAGGAAGAGCGCCGCCTGATGTACGTGGGAATCACCCGCGCCCAGCGCACGCTGGCCGTGAGCTGGAGCAAGAAACGCAAAAAAGGCCGCGAGCTGGTGGCCACGCAGCCCAGCCGCTTCATCGCCGAAATGGGCCTGGACAAGGGCAGCACGCGCGAGGACCCGCGCGCCAAGCTCCGGGCCCTGCGCGCCGAATTTGCCGCCAGGGCCCAGGCCGCCCGCGCGCCCAGCGCCTGAAAGCAGCGCCCGCTGCATGCGGGCCACGGCAAACATATTCGCTCAACGGGTCAACCAAAGGGCCTCGTCAGACGCTAAAGTAAACGCCCGTCCCGCGAAATGGGCAGGTTGCCGGGGTGCTCTTCGGGGGCCCCAAACGGAACACGCCATCCGACCGGAATTGGAACGACATGCCATGCCTCTTCACGCGCATCCCTTCTGCCCTGCTTCTGGGGGCTCTGGCGACGGGGTGCACCACGCTGCCAGGCGATCCATACCTTGCGTACCCTGCGTACCCTGCGTACCCTGGGTCGGCTCACTACTATTCAATGTATCCGGCGTACCCGGTGTACGGGCAGCCGGAATACGTCCCCAGCATGCCTCCGGTTTACTTGGCACCACCACCCCCCTGGCACCGCCGACCCATTCCCCCAGCCATGCTGCTCCCGCACCCGGTGCACCCACCCGTGATCATCTACGGAAGGGGCGTGCGCCCCGGGCGACGCTGAACGGGGACGGTCCGGCTCCGCAGCCCGGCTCCAATTTGACAGCAGGAACAGACCCATGCTCCGATCCTTGACCCTCCTCCTGTGCCTGGGCGCCGCCGGGCTGGGCGCCCAGGCGCAGGTGCTGCGCTGCACCGATGCCGGCACGGGCCGGGTGACGTACACCGACGGCCATTGCGCGCACGGAAGCACGGCGCAAGAAGTGCAAGCGCGCAGGACCCCCGAAGAAATCCAGCTGGAAAACGAACGGGCCGCGCAGGCGCTGGCGCGCGAGCAGCAGCGCCTTCAGGCCGAAGCCGCTGAAGCCGCCGCGGACGACGCACGGCGCGCGGCGAACAAGCCGAAGGAGGACCCTTCCCGCTCTCCCGAATGTGCGAGTTCGCGCCGCAAGCTCGACGCCGCGCTCGGCGACTCGGGCGCAGCCCCTGAGGAGCAGGGTCTGCGCGCCGCCGCAGCGCAGAAGCAGGTTGACCTCGACTGCCTCGGCCCCGAGGCCTACGCGGAATTGGAGAAAACGCGCGCGCCAAGGCCCGTCGCGCTACCGCCGCTGGTCATCCGCCCCCCGTACCAGCCGGTACAAATCCCTGCGGCCCCCGCCCCGCCCCCGCCCCCGCGCCGCCCGAGGGAAAACTCACGAACTGCAATGTGTTCCGCTGCTACGACAAACAGGGCAAGCGCTACCCGCGCTGAGGGCGCTCAATCCCGCAACCCCTGCTGCACACCGGGATAACGCAGCCGCACCCCCAGTTCGCGCAGCATGCGCCGGTTGTCCAGGCGGCGCGACTCCCCGATGAAGCTGCGCAGCGTCGGCGGCAGGGCGCTGCGCGGCACGCGCGGGGGACGCGGCAGGCCGTACCGGTCCGCCACCAAGTCGAAATAGTCGCCCGTCTTCATGGGGTTCGAATCGCCCGCGTTGTAGGCGCGCTGCGGCCGGCCGCGCCACAG
>NZ_AFAL01000534.1 GCF_000193225.1 Verminephrobacter aporrectodeae subsp. tuberculatae At4
CGTTGGCCGTGGGCGAACTCAGCGTGCCGCCCGTGCACACGATGTCGCTGGCGTCAAAGCCGGTGACGGGCTCGCTGAAGCGGAAGCTGACGGTTGTGGTTTCGCCCGCGGTGAGCGCGCTGTCGGCCAGCGCGATGGTCGCCGTGGGGCGGACGGTGTTCACACTGTAGTTGTGGCTGGTGGCGCTACCCACCCCGGCGTTGCCTGCGCGGTCGGTCACCCCGGTAAGGTTCAGGCTGATGGTATTCGTCGGGTCGTTGACGTTCTCCGTGGGCGTAAACGTGGCCCTCCAGGTATTGCCGTATTCTTCGTCGCGCTCGAGCGGGCCCAGCGTGCCGTTGGCGTTGGTGAGCACGATGTCCCCGGCGTCAAGGTCGTTGACGGGCTCGTTGAAGACAAAGGCGACGGTGGTGGTCTTGCCCACGGTGAGCACGCTGTCGAACAGCACGATGGTGACCGTGGGGCCGGTGATGTCCCAGATGCTCACGCTGTAGTTGGCGCTGATGGCGCGGCCCACCCCGGCGTTGCCTGCATCGTCGGTCACGCGGGTGAGGTCCAGGCTGATGGTATTCGTCGAATCGACGACGCCGGCCGTGGGCGTAAAGGTGGTCGTCCAGACCGTACGGTCTTCGCCGTGCCGAAACGGGCTCAGCGTGCCGTTGGCGTTGCTGAGATCGATGTCGCTGAGGTCAAAGCCGTTGACGGGCTCGCTGAAGCGGATGGTGACGGTGGCGGTCTGGCCCTGGGTGAGCGCGCTGTTGTCCAGCGTGATGGTGGCCGTGGGAGCGATGGTGTCGCGGGTATCCACGCTGTAGTTGGCGCTGCTGGCGCTACCCACCCCGGCGTTGCCCGCGGCGTCGGTGACGCCGGCAAGGTTCACGCCGATGGTATTCGTCGAATCGTTGACGTAGGCCGTGGGCGTGAAGCGGGCCGTCCAGACCGTGTTGTCGGCGTTGGGCGTGAGCGGGTCCAGCGTGCCGTTGGCGTCGCTGAGCACGACGTCGCTGGCGTCAAAGCCGACGACGGGCTCGTTGAAGCGGATCGTGACGGTGGTGGTCTGGCCCTGGGTGAGCGCGCTGTCGGCCAGCGTGATGGTGGCCGTGGGGCCGGTGGTGTCGCTCGTGTCGCGCGTGTCGACGGTGTAGTTGGCGCTGGTGATGGTGCGCCTTCCGACGTTGCCCGCGAGGTCCGACACGCCTCTCAGGTTCACGCTGATGGCATTCGTCGCGTCGCTGACGTTGGCCGTGGGCGTGAACGTGGCCGTCCAAGTTCTACCGTCGGCATTCGCCGTGAGCGGGCCCAGCGTGCCATTGGCATCCGAGAGGTTGACGTCGCTGGCGTCAAAGCCGGTGACGGGCTCGCTGAAGGCGAAGGTGACGGTGGTGCTTTCCCCTGCGGTGAGTCCGCTGTCGGCCAGCGTGATGGTGCCGTGGGGCGCACGGTGTCCACGCTGTAGTTGTCGCTGCTGACGCTGCCAGTACCGGCGTTGCCTGCGCTGTCG
>NZ_AFAL01000533.1 GCF_000193225.1 Verminephrobacter aporrectodeae subsp. tuberculatae At4
AACGCTGACACTGAGCCGCGCCGTGGCCAGCGCGGAGACGGTGACCGTCAGCTACGCCAAACCCGCGGCCGGCGCCGTGGTGCAGGACGCTGCGGGCAACGACGCAGTGAGCTTCAGCGACCAGCCCGTGACGAACAACACGCGCATCACGGCCACGATCACGCTGGCCGACCGCGGGCTCACTGCGAACGAGACCACCACCGTCACCTTCACCTTCAACGAGCCCGTCACCGGCTTCGGACTCGAGGATGTGATCCATGACGACCAAGCCGGTACGCTGAGCGCGCCCACGGCCAGCGCAGACGGCAGAACCTGGACCGCCACGCTGACGCCCCGTGCCGACACGTACGACTTGAGCGACAACACAATCTCCGTGCGTCTGGACGGCGTGACCAATGCCGCGGGCAGGGCCGGGCAGGGCACCACCTCCGCCATCGACTACTTCGTAGACACCCAACTGCCTCGCGTCACCATCGAACTGGCCAACACCGCGCTCAGGGTGGGTGAAACCACTACCGTCACTTTTACCTTCAACAGGGAGGTCGAGGGCTTCAATGCTGCCAACGTAGACCTCTCGAATGCCAACGGCACGCTAAGCAACTTGGCCAACAATCCGGGTAGTGGTGGGCGCATCTGGACCGCCACCTTTACGCCCACGGACAACCTGGCAGACACCAGCAACACCATCAGCGTCAACTTGGCTGGCGTACGAGTCTCAGGCTCAGGCACCGTCGGCCAAGGCCATGCCATCAGCGCCAACTACACCGTGGACACCCGGTTGCCGGACACCACGCCCCCGGAGTTCAGCAGCGCCGCAGTCAACGGCGACCAGTTGGTGCTCACGTACACCGAAGCGAACAGCCTGGACGGAGCCGAGCTCACGGGCAACGCCGGCTTTACGGTGAGCAGCAGCACGGACACGGCGATCACCGTGAGCAGCGCCGTGGTGAACGGGGCGGACAAGACCATCACGCTGACGCTGAGCCGCGCCGTGACCAGCAGTGAGACGGTGAGGGTCAGCTACACCAAACCCGAATCCGGCGCCGTGGTGCAGGACGCAGCGGGCAACGACGCGGTGAACTTCAGCGACCAGGCCGTGACGAACAACACGCCAGCGTCCAACACCAGCGACCTGACCGCCAGCATCATGCTGGCCGACGAGCAGCTCACGACGGGAGAAACGACGGACGTCTTCATCACCTTCAGTAAGCCCGTCACCGGCTTCACGCGCGATGACGTGGACCTGACCCAGGCGAACGGCACGCTCAGCGAACTCATACCCGACGGCGACGGCAGAGGCTGGTCGGCCACCTTCACGCCCACGGCCAACGTCATCGACGAGAGCAACACCATCAGCGTGGACCTCAGGGGCGTGACCGACGCCGCAGGCGTTGCCGGCACCGGCCGCGCCACGAGCGACAACTTCACCGTGAGCACCGTGCCACTTGCCGTCACGATCACGCTGGCCGATACCGCGCTCACCGTGGGCGAAACGACGACCGTCACCTTCGCCTTCAACCAGGAGGTCCTCGGCTTCTCGATCCATGACGTCATGTTCGACGCCACCACCAGCACGCTGGGCCCGCTCACGATCACCGACAACAAAACCTGGACCGCGTCCCTCACACCCACGGCCAACTGCAACGACGCGACCAACACCATCCGCGTCAACTTGCGCGGCGTAGCCGACCTGGGAGACACGTTCGGTACCGGCATCGCCACCAGCGCCAACTACACCGTGGACACCCAATCAGCAGACACCACGCCCC
>NZ_AFAL01000532.1 GCF_000193225.1 Verminephrobacter aporrectodeae subsp. tuberculatae At4
CGACAGCACGCTGCAACAGCTGGCACCGCGCAGCGAGCGGCTCGAAGGCATGGTCCAGGCCGGCACCGAGATCGAGGCCCTGCTCGGCGCGGCGCGCGGCAGCGTCGCCCCCTGGCTGCACCCGGCCGGGGAGAGCGCGCCCAACGACATCCAGCAGCAGCTGCGGCAGATGGTCGTGGCCTCGGGCAGCACGCTGGTCTCCTCGCAGGTCGCGCTCGAGGAGCCGGGGCAGGAGGGCAAGGAGGGGGACCAGCAGCTGGCACGCATCCGCATGAGCGCCACCGTCAGCGGCGAATGGTCCGGGCTCGTGCGCCTCACGGAAACCCTGCAAATGCACCAGCCACCCTTTTGGGTGCGCACGGTCAGCATGGTGCGCGATGGAGCGAGCTCCGGCACCGGGCCGCAAACCGCCCGGCTGACGCTGCAACTCGAGGCGCCGCTGGCGCCGCAGAAGGCGAAACCATGATCCGACCCTGGCACCTGGCCCCCGTCCTGGCCGCCGCCGCGCTGGCCGCGGCCGCCTACTGGTGGCACAGCGAAAGAAACAGCTGGCGCGCGCCAGCAGCGCGCAGACCCGAATTGCCCAGCGTGGAGCCCATGTCGCAGCCCGCGCGCGCCAGCGTGCACCAGGCGCTCGAGCGCCCCCTGCTGTGGAGCGCGCGCCGCCCGGTGCCGACGGACGAAAAGCCCGGCGGACTGGCCCGGGAGCTGACGCAGTCGCGCCTGACGGCCGTGTTCGAGTCGGGCCGCGAGCGCGTCGCCGTGCTGCTGCGCGCGGACGGCAGCAGCTTCAAGATCACCGGGCAAACCAGGCCCTGGCGCCTGGAAAACTTCGACGGCCGCACGGCCGGCTTCGTTTCCGCAGACGGCGAGCGCGTCGAGCGCTTGCTCGAACCCGGCGCCCCGACCCCGCGCGCAGACCCGCGCCGACCGACCGAGCCCCCGCGCAGCGTACCCCCCCTTACCGGAGCCACCCCCCATGAAGATTCGGCCATCCCTCCTCTTGCTGTCCATGCTGACCGCGGGCTGCGCCGGCACGCGCAGCGTTCCCCCCACCCCGGCCGCAGAGTCTGCGCCCGCCCCTGCGGCGCCGGCCGCGGCCGCGGTGACCCGGCCGGCGCCGGCGCCGCAGACGGGAGGCAAGCCGCAATCCGGCGCTGCGCCCGCGGACCCGCAGGACCAGGACCCGCAGCGCTCCGCCCCCGTCACCGGTTCGCTCC
>NZ_AFAL01000531.1 GCF_000193225.1 Verminephrobacter aporrectodeae subsp. tuberculatae At4
GCGAGCGCGCCCGCAGCGGCGGCCAGCGCGTTGTGCAGGTTGTGCCGGCCGGCGATGCGCAGCCGCGCCGCGAGCGGGCCCTGCGGCGTGTTCAGGGCCAGGCTCCAGGCGCCGCCCTGCCATTGCGCGGTGCGGCAATCGAGCGCGCCGCCCGCGCCAAATTCCAGGCATGCGCGCCCTGCGGCGAGGCTGCGCCACAGCGCCGTGTACGCGTCCCCCGCCGGGAACACGGCGCTGCCGCTCGCCGGCAGGCTCGCCAGGACCGCGCCGTTCTCGCGCGCCACGGCGTCCAGCGTCTGCATGAACTCCAGGTGCTCGCGCTGCGCGTTGTTCACCAGCGCCACCGTGGGCCGGACGCTGGCCGCGAGTGCGGCGATCTCGCCCGGGTGGTTCATGCCCATCTCGACCACCGCCACGCGGTGCGCGGCGCGCAGGTGCAGCAGCGTCAGCGCAACGCCGATGTGGTTGTTCAAATTGCCCTGCGTGGCGAGCGCCCCGGCGCCGTGCCAGGCGCGCAGGATGGACGCGATCATCTGCGTCACCGTGGTCTTGCCGTTGCTGCCGGTGACGCCGATCAGCGGCAATTCGAACTGCGCGCGCCAGCCCGCGGCCAGCGCGCCCAGGGCCGCGAGGCTGTCGGGCACCTCGATTCCCGGCAGGCCCGCGGCCTGCAACCCGCCCTGGGCCAGGGCCGCAGCGGCGCCGCGCGCGCGCGCTTCGGCGAGGAAGGCGTGCGCGTCGAAGCGCGCGCCCACGAGCGCAACGAAGAGATCACCCGCCTGCAGCGTGCGCGTATCGGTGTGCACGCGCAGCCAGGGCGTGGCGCCATCGCCCACCAGGGTGGCCGTGGGAATGCGGGGCAGCAGCAGCGCGTGCGCCTGTTGCAGGGTCAGCATGGCGGGGGGCGGCGACCTTGTCATCATCGCCCTGCCCCGGCTCCGGCGCACCGGGCCTGCAACGCGCTCTGCGCATGCGCCAGGTCGGAGAAAGGCCGGCGCAGGCCGGCTATCTCCTGGCTGTCCTCGTGGCCCTTGCCGGCGATCAGCAGCACGTCGGCGGGCGCGGCCCCGGCAACGGCCTGCGCGATGGCTGCCGCGCGGTCGGTCTCGGCGCGCACGCGGGCGCTGCCCCGGTCCGTGCCTTGCAGAATCTGCTGCACGATGGCCGCCGGGTCTTCGCCGCGCGGGTTGTCGCTGGTCACCAGCACCTGGTCGGCGAGCCGCTGCGCCACCGCGCCCATCAACGGGCGCTTGCCGGCGTCGCGCTCGCCGCCGCAGCCAAACACGCACCACAGCCGGCCACCGCGCCCGGCCGCGAGCGGGCGCAGCGCCTGCAGGGCTTTTTCGA
>NZ_AFAL01000530.1 GCF_000193225.1 Verminephrobacter aporrectodeae subsp. tuberculatae At4
GCGGGCAAGAGCGTGCTGCTCGGCATGATGGCCCGCGGCACGTGCGCCGACGTGATCGTTCTCGGACTGATTGGCGAGCGCGGCCGCGAGGTCAAGGAATTCGTCGAAGACACGCTGGGTGCGGCGGGCCGCGCGCGCTCCGTGGTCGTGGTGGCGCCCGCCGACGCGCCGCCGCTTTTGCGCCTGCAGGGCGCGATGTACGCCACGGCGCTGGCCGGGCATTTTCGGGACCAGGGCCGGCACGTGCTGCTGCTCATGGACTCGCTCACCCGCTACGCCATGGCGCAGCGGGAAATCGCGCTCGCCATTGGCGAGCCGCCGGCGACCAAGGGCTACCCGCCATCGTGCTTTGCCAAGCTGCCCGAACTGGTCGAGCGCAGCGGCAACGGTCTGCACGGGGTGGGGTCGGTCACGGCGTTCTACACCGTGCTGGTGGAGGGCGACGACGCGCAGGACCCCATCGCCGACGCGGCGCGCGCCATTCTCGACGGCCACATCGTGCTCTCGCGCGCGCTCGCGGAGAGCGGGCATTTCCCGGCCATCGACATCGAACGCTCGGCCTCGCGCGTGATGCACAACGTGGTCCCGCGCGCGCAGCTCGATCTGGCGCGGCGCTTTCGTGCGCTGCACGCGTGCTACCAGAAGGGCCACGACCTGGTGCAGCTGGGCGCGTACGCGAGCGGGTCCGACCCCGCCCTGGACGAGGCCCTGCGGCTGCAACCGCAGATGGCCGCCTTTGTGCAGCAGGACATGTTCGAGGCCGCGCCCATGGAGCAAAGCGTTGCGGACCTGGCCGCAGTGCTCGAGCCCCGAACCCCATAGAGGTCCATCCACCATGTCCCAGCTCGGTGCCCTCCCGCTCGTGATCGAATCCGCAACCCGCAGGCGCGACGCCGCGTGCAGTGTGCTGCAGGCCACGCTCGTGGCGCAGCAGGCCGCGCGCGTGCAGCTCGGGCAGTTGCAGGACTACGCGCGCGACACCACGTCCCGCTGGGGCATGCGCACCGGCGCGACGCTGCGCCCCGAGTTGCTCTACCACCAGGACTGCTTCATGGAACGCCTGGAGTACGCGGCGGGCATTCAGCGCGGCGTCGTCGGCGAGCATGCGTACCGGGTAGACGCTGCCCGGCAGGCGCTGCTCGAAGCGCAGCTGCGTCTGTCCGGCCTGCGCCAAGTGCTCGACCGGCGGCGCCACGCGCTGCAAGCGCAGCAACAGCGGCGCGAGCAGCAACAAGCCGACGAGCACGCGGCGCGCGCGTACCGCAGCGCGGACCAGGGCTTGCCAGGGCGGGAGGATTGACGATGGAGACGGCAGGAATTTCCTCTGCGGCCCACCCGGTGCAGGCCGCGCGCAGACTGTTCGCGGCGCAGGATGCCGACGGCGCCGATGCCGCGGGCGGCTTTGGGGCGCTGTTCACCGCGCTGCTTGCCGTGCCCCGGGACGGCGACGCGCCGCTGGACGCGGACCATGCCGCGGCGGACCCTGCGGGCACCACGCCCGTCGATACCGCGCCCGCCGCTACCGCGCAGGGGGCCGTGGACGCGTCCGCGCTGGCCGCGTGGCAGGGCCTGCTCGCGCCTGCTGCCGCTGCGCAGGCGGGCACGGGGGAGCCGGACGCGCAGGCGGCGGACGCCATCCTGTCCGCGCAAGGGCCGCAGGGCGGCGCCGGCGCCGGCGCCGGGCCGGGCCTGCCGCAGGGGCTGGTGGCCGAGACGGCACTGCTCGACCACGGCGAAGCGCGCGCGCAGGCACCGGCGGACGCGTCCGCTGGCGCCGCGCGCGGCGCACTCGCCC
>NZ_AFAL01000529.1 GCF_000193225.1 Verminephrobacter aporrectodeae subsp. tuberculatae At4
CCGCTGCCGCTGGCCCTGCTCAAGCGCGAGGCGCTGGAGCACAACCTGGCGTGGATGCAGGCGCGCGTGCGCGCCTGGGGAATCGACCTTGCGCCGCACGGCAAGACGAGCATGTCGCCGCAGCTGTTCCGGCGCCAGCTCGACGCCGGCGCCTGGGGCCTGACTTTCGCGACCGTCACGCAGCTGGCCGTGGGCGTGGCGGCGGGCGCGCGCCGCACGCTCATCGCCAACCAGGTGCTCAGCGACGAGGACCTCGCGGGAATCCAGACGCTGCTGCGCGCGCACGCCGGGCTGCGCATCGCGTTCCTGGTCGATTCGCTCGCGCAACTGGCGCTGATCGAGGACTGGGCGCAGCGCCACGCGGGCAGCCTGCCATTCGAGACCCTGCTCGAAATCGGCGTCGAAGGTGCGCGCACCGGCTGCCGCACGCATGCGCAGGCGCTCGCGCTCGCCACCCGGCTGCGCGCGAGCGCTGCCGTCCGGCTCGTCGGAATCGAGGCCTACGAAGGCCTGGGCGCCACCGGCACGAGCGCGCCCGACGCGGCCTACGCGCGGGCGCTGATGGACCGCGTGCACGCCGTGGCCTGCGATTGCGCTGCGCGCGGGCTTTTCGAGACCGACGAGGTGCTGCTCTCCGCCGGCGGATCGGCCATCTTCGACCTCGTCGCCGAGCGCCTGAAACCCGCGCTCGGCGTGCCGGTGCGCGGCCTGCTGCGCTCGGGCTGCTACGTCACGCACGACCACGGCGTCTACCGGCGCATGCTCGGCGCAGTGGAGGAACGCCTGGGCTGCGGCTGCGACACCAGCCTGCGGCCCGCGCTCGAAGTCTGGGCCACGGTGCAGTCCTGCCCCGAGCCGGGGTTGGCGATCCTCGCGGTCGGCAAGCGCGACATTTCCTTCGACCTGGCGCTGCCCGTGCCGATCTTGCACGCCGCGCGCGGCGCGCGCGCGGCGCAGGCCGCGCCCGCGGACTGGAAGATCAGCGCGCTCAACGACCAGCACGCCTACCTGCGCTGGGACGTTGCCCCGGATGCGCCCCAAGCGCCGCAGGCGCCCGCAGTCGGCGACCGTGTGGGCCTGGGCATTTCGCACCCCTGCACCACCTTCGACAAATGGCACTGGATGCCGGTCGTGGAATCGGACTACCGCGTCAGCGACGCGGTGAGCATGCATTTCTGACCGCGCGCCGATGACCCCCTGCCTGTTGCAGAAGATCGCTGCGTTGCGCAGCCACGCCCCGGCGACGCGGCGCGCGATTCTCGAACTGATCCTCGAAGACCCCGACCGCGTTCTTCAGGAGAGCTTCGAGCAGCTGGCCGAGCGCTCGCGCAGCTCGGTGCCGACGATCATGCGCACCTGCCGCGACCTCGGCTTTGCCGGACTGCGCGAGTTCAAGCTCGCGCTCGCGCAGGAACTGGCGCTCGGCGGCTCGCCGCTGCACCGCCGCGTGAGCATCGAGGACGCGACCGACGCCGTGGTCGACAAGATCGCGCGCAGCGCTGCGGCGTCGGTCTCGGGCGTGCGCGGCCAGCTCGACGTACCGGTGCTCGACGCCGCCGTGGCGGCGATCGCGGCCGCGCCGCACGTCGACCTGTACGGCGCGGGCGCCACCTCGTGGTTCATGGCCTGCGACCTGCAGGCGCGGCTGTTTCGCCTCGGCCTGTCGGCCACCGCCTGGGCCGACTACCACCTGCAGCAGGTGGCCGGCGCGGCGCAGCGACCGGGCGGCGTGGTGATCGCGATCTCGCACGTCGGCGGAATGCCCTCGCTGCTCGACGCCGTGGACATCGCGCGCGCGCAGGGCGCCAGGCTGGTCGCGCTCACGCGGCCGGGAACGGCGCTCGCCGCCAGGGCCGACTTTCTGCTGGGGCTGTCGGTGCCCGACGACGCGGTGATGCACGTGGGAATCGACGCCTACCTCACGCACCTGACCGCCATCGAGATCCTGACCGTGCTCGTGGCCCAGCGCCGCGGCGCGTCCGCGGTGCAGCGCCTGCAGCGCACGCGCGAGGCGTTCCGGCGCCACGGCATCGACACGGCGGTCCATCCGCTGCAAAGCTGGGACGATCCCGACAGCGACGACAACGGCGACAGCGGCGACGGCGACGCCAAGGGCGCCGCAGCGTGAGCGCGGCAGGCAAGGCGATCCTGCTCGAAGCGGGACTCGTGGTCGATGGGTCGGGCGACCCCGCGTGGACCGGTGACCTTCTGCTGCGGGGTGCGCGCATCGCCGCGCTGGGCGTGGACCTGCGCGCGCGCTTGCCCGACGGGCTGACGCCGTCCGACGTCGAGCGCGTCGATTGCCGCGCCCGGGTGATCGCCCCCGGCTTCATCGACGCGCACACGCACGACGACGCGAGCGTGCTGCACGACCCGCTGTGCCTGCCCAAGCTGTCGCAGGGAATCACCACCGTGGTCACGGGCAACTGCGGCATCTCGCTCGCGCCGTACCGCACGCCGCGGGCCGGGCCGCCGCTCACGCTGCTCGGCGCGCAGGCCTTCGAGTACGCGAGCATGGCCGCGTACCGCGCGGCCGTGGACGCGGCGCGGCCCGCGCTCAACGTGGCCGCGCTCGTCGGCCACACCACGCTGCGCTACGCGAGCATGCAGGCGCTCGACCGGGCGGCCAGCGCCGACGAACTGGCGCGCATGCAGGCGCTGCTCGACGACTGCATGGCCGATGGCGCGCATGGCATGTCGTCGGGCCTGTTCTACGCCGAGGCCTTTGCCGCGCCGGCCGAGG
>NZ_AFAL01000528.1 GCF_000193225.1 Verminephrobacter aporrectodeae subsp. tuberculatae At4
CGATACCCGTAGGTATCGCGAGGATTTGCAACGCCGCCATGGCGCGAAATGCGCAGTTTCATGTGCCGCTATTCGCAGGGCAGGACACTTAGTGCACCACCGGACCCAAAAAATTCTTTGTTCTGACGATGCCGTCTTCTCGCCCTCGGGCGTGGTCCTTCTTCGACACTGCCTGCATGACGAACAGACTTCGCGGCGTGATCGCACCGGTGCTCACACCCTTCGACGACAGCCTCGAACCCGACGTGGGCCGCTTCATCGCGCACAGCCGCTGGCTGGTGGAGAACCACGCGGGCCTCGCGATCTTCGGCACCAATTCGGAGGCCGCATCGCTGTCGGTGGGCGAGCGCCTGTCGCTGACCGAGGCCCTGGTGGAAGGCGGCGTGCCGGCCGCGAAGCTGATGCCCGGCACGGGCGCCTGCGCGTTGCCCGACGCGGTGGAACTCACGCGCCACGCGAGCCGGATCGGTGCCGCGGGCGTGCTGGTGCTGCCGCCCTTCTATTTCAAGGGCGTGTCCGACGACGGTGTGTTCGCGTACTACGCGCAGATCATCGAACGGGTCGGCAGCGGCTGCGCGCCGCTCTACCTGTATCACATCCCGCAGATGAGCCAGGTGCCCATCACGCTCGGGTTGATCGAGCGATTGCTGAAGCGTTATCCGCGCACGATCGCGGGCGCCAAGGACTCATCGGGCGACTGGAACAACGCGAAAGCAATGATCGACAACTTCGCTGCCTCGGGCTTCGATGTTTTCCCGGCCAGCGAATCGCTGCTGTTGCAGGCGCTGCCGATCGGCGGCGCGGGCTGCATCAGCGCGACGGTGAACATGAACCCTGCGGGCATTCAGCGGGTGTTCGAGGGCTGGCAGAGCGCCGAAGGGCCAGCGCTGCAGGCAAGGGCCGACACGGTCCGCAAGATCTTCCAGGCGACACCGATGATTCCAGCGATGAAGCATGTGGTGTCGCACTTCTCCTGCCATGCGCCGTGGCGAAGGGTTCGCCCGCCGCTGGTTGCGCTCGACGATGCCGCGGGCCGCGATGTGCTGGCACAACTGGATGCAGCCGGCTTCGACATGCCCGGCTATCCCCGCTGACGACGGGCATCAGAACCAGGAGGTGCGGCTGCTCGTGCGGCCTTCAGGGAAGGGCGTGGTGTTGCGCCGCCGCGCTTCCTGCTTCCTGGAGTAGGCTCCCCGGGGAAACGGAAAACAGGAGCAACGGCAATGATCAAGCTATACGGCAACCCCTACTCCCGAGCCAATCGCGTGCGCTGGGCGCTGGAGGAGTCCGGCGCGGCCTACGAGGAGGAGACCGTGGCCCTGGGGGCCGGCGGGACGCGTTCGGCGCGCTTTCTGGAGATCAATCCCAACGGTCATGTGCCGGTGATCGACGACGGCGGCCTGGTGCTGTTCGAGTCGGTGCCGATCAGCCTCTACGTCGCGAAGAAGTATTCGCCCACCGAGTTGCATGTGCAGAGCGAGCCGGACGAGGGTCGGTTGCTGCAATGGTCGGTGTGGGCGATCACCGAACTGGAAAAGCACATCGAGACCGCATCGCTGCACGTCACTTGGTTGCCGCCGGCCGCGCGCAGCGCCGACAAGGCCGCGAGCGGGCAGGTCAGGGTGGCGCGCTGCCTCACGATCCTGGCCCGGGCGCTCGAGCCCACCGGATACCTCGTGGCCGAGCGCTTCACGGTGGCCGACCTGATCGTCACCGAAGTCATCACCAACCTCGTCCACACGGGCGTGCCCCTGGACCAGTTCCCGGCGGTTCAGCGCTGCGTCCGGAAGAACCTCTCGCGGCCCGCGGCGAGGAAGGCGTTCGCCGAAGACATCATCCGGCCCTTTCTCGCCTGAAGGGAAGTGGACGCAAACCCTGACGCTCCAGCGCTGGAGACGCCTCGCGTTGGCCCGCCAGGGGCTGGGGCCGAGCCGGGTCTTCGGCCAGGGCTTGGTCGGCGTGCGCCGCGCGATCGAGCATCTGGGCTATGGCCGATTCATGGGTGGAAACGCTGCTTTGAAATTTGCGTGAGCCGCTTCGGTGCGGACGCGCGCCTCAGTCCAATTGCAGATTCGCGTTCTTCGCCAGGGTCTGCCAGCGCTGTGTTTCCCGGGCCACGAAGGCCGTCGTCTGCTGCGCCGTGGCCGGCGTGAGAACGACCCCTGCGCTGGTGTAGCCGGCCTGGACTTCGGGCGCGTGCAGGGCCCTGTTGATGGCGGCATTCAGCGCCTGGACCCGATCCGTGGGCGCACCGGCGGGCATGGCCACGACGAACCATTGGTCGGCATCGAAGTCCGACAGGCCGGCTTCGTGCAAGCTCGGCACCTCGGGCAACAGCGGCGAGCGCGTGGCGGTGGATACGCCGTAGGCGCGCAGTTTGCCCGCCTTGATGTGCGGCAGCACCGGGGTGATTCCGAGCATTCCCAGCGGCACCTGGCCGCCGACGACATCCGTGACCGCCTGGCTGCCGCCCTTGTAGGGCACGTGCACGATCCGCGTCCGGGCGATCTGGTTCAGCAGCTCGCCGGTCAGATGCTGGCTGCTCCCGGTGCCGGAAGTGGCGTAGCTGAAGGCCCCGGGATTTTCCCTGGCCGCTGCCAGCAGACCGTCCAGCGTCGGCGGCAAGGCCGTGGCCATGGTTCCCACGAGCACCATCGGGCCCCTGGCGAGGATGGCGACCGCGGTCAACTCCCGGGCGATCTGCGGCCGGGGAATGCTCGCCAGGGACGGGCCGGAGACGGTCACCAGGGTCAGTCCGTCCGGGGCCGCCTTGGCCGTGGCCTGCAGCGCGATCGCGCCTGCGGCACCGGGCCGGTTTTCGATCAGCATGCTTTGTTCGAGCTGGAGCGCCAATTCGCGCGCGACCAGCCGGGTCAGCACGTCGGTGGTTCCGCCGGCCGGTTGCCCGACCAGCCAGGTGATGGGGCGGCGCTGGCGCGCGCCTTGGGCCCGGAGCCGGGGGAACGCCGTAGCGCCGAGGGCGGCCAGTGCGCACCGACGGGAAAGATGGGTCGTGTTCATGGCGTTGCGCTCCAGGGGGGGTGCTCAATCGGGCTGGCCGGGGGGGTGTTGGGGTACTGCAAGAAGCTGTCCTGAAAAGCCTTGACCAGCTTGAGCACCGGCCCGCGCACCCAGGTGTTGCTGGCCATCACGTCCATCTGTTCCTTGGGGTCGCGGGTGATGTTGAACAGGTAGGGCGACTCCAGCCGGCCCTTGCTTTCGTTGACCTCCGGCTCCCAGTGGAAATGCAGCTTCCAGTCGCGCCACTTGACCGCGCGCAATTCATTGCGGATGTAGAACGGAAAGCCCTCGCGCGCCGACTTCTGCTGCCGGCCCAACAGCAAGGGCAGTTGATCGACGCCATCGATGGGACGGTCCTGCGGGACGCTGGCGCCGGCCACACCGGCCAGCGTGGTGAACAGGTCGGTGACGTGAACGATCTCGTTGCTCACCCGCCCGCCGGGTATCTGCCCTGGCCAGCGCGCGATGCAGGGCACGCGCAGGCTGCCTTCCATCGCGGTGTGGTAGGTGCCGCTCCAGGGGCCGGCCGTGCCGCGGTAGGGAATGCGGAACTCGGGCCCGTTGTCGCTGCAGAAAATCAGCAGGGTGTTCCCGGCGCCATCCAGTTCGTCGAGCGCCCGCACCACCTGCCCGACACGGTGGTCCAGCTCCACCATCGAGTCGGCGAAATCGCCCGCGCCAGTCCGCCCGGCAAAGTCCGGGTGCGGCAGCGTGGGGAAATGCAGGTGGACCAGCGGCAGGTAGAGAAAGAACGGCCTGCCGGCGCGCGCATTGCGCTGCATGAAGGCGATGGACTCATCCACCAGCTCGGCGTCGATCTGCCGGCGGCTGTCCAGGTCGTAGACCTTGACGTTTTCCGAGGGCTCGCCGCTGCGGCCGCGCATGATCCAGGGCAGGTCGAGCACGGCCGGGTCAAAGCCGATGGCTGCGGTGAACTGGCTCTCGTCGGTGGTGCGCGGAATCCCGTACCACGCGTCGAAGCCGCGGTCCGAAGGGAAGCGCCCGGGTATGTCGCCCAGATGCCATTTGCCGTAATGCGCGGTGGCGTAGCCCTGCGCCGACAGAATTTGCGCGAGCGTGATCTCGCGCCGCGTCAGCCCCTGGGGCAGACCCATGGGAACCGATTGGATGCAGCCGGTGCGGATCGGGTGGCGGCCGCTCATCAGCGCCGAGCGCGTCGGAACGCAGTCGCTTTCGACGTTGAAGTTCTGCAGCAGCAGACCCTGTCCGGCAAGGGCGTCGATGTTCGGCGTGGGCGCGCCGCGCAGCGCACCGCCGCCGTAGCAGCCGAGTTCCCCCCAGCCGAGGTTGTCGGCCACGATGAGAACGATGTTCGGGGAAGCAGTGGATGTGCGCATGGCGTGGGTGTGGCGGGAGTTGCAGGTGCCCATAACTTAAGCGCCGCAACCGCGCTGCCCCATTCCCCGACCCGGGGAAATCCATAAACTGCGGGAATGCCCTTGTCGATGCGCGATATCGAATACTTTCTTGCCGTTGCCAAGACCGGGCTGCTCTCGGTGGCGGCCGACCAGCAGGGCGTGACCCAGTCGGCGCTCACGAAGGCCGTGCGGCGGGTGGAGTCCGAGTTCGGCCTGCCATTGTTCGAGCGCAGCGCGCGGGGCATGGCGCTGACTTCGGCGGGTCAGCGCATGGTCGAGCAGGCGTTTCGCTTGCAGGCCGAGTACGCGGACACGGTCCTGCTGGCCAACGAGATGCGCGCGCGGCAGTCGGGCCTCTTGCGCGTGGGCGTGACGGACACCACGGCGGGCAACCGCATCGCCGCGGCGCTGGGTTCCTTGCTCGCCCAGCGACCGGGATTGCGCGTGCGGCTGCGCGTGGACCGCTCGGATACGCTGGCGGCGCTGCTGCACGAGGGCGCTCTGGACCTCGCGCTGGTTCCCGCCTACGAAGGCCAGCCGCTGGACGCGGAGCGGACCAAGATCGACAACGACCCGATGCTGCCCGTGGTGCGCTCCGCCCACCCCCTGGTGCAACAGGCGCAGCCGGGCCTGGCCGACGTCGCGGCGTATGGCTGGATCACCGGGGCCGCGAATTCAGCGGTCTGCATGGCGCTCACGAAGGTCCTTGCGCGCCACGGGCTGGCGCCTCCGCGGGTCGTCATGGAAGTGTCGTTCGCTTCGGATTTCAACCTCGCGGTCCTGGCCGCGACGGATCTCGTCACGCTGGTTCCGCGCTCCTTCATGCAGCACGTCGAGAGCCGGCAATTCCGCGTGCTGCCAATCGCCGCGCTGTGCGTTCCGCGCGCCGTCGTGCTGCTGTCGCGCCCGGGTTCGAACTGGTCGCCGTTGATGCAGGCGCTGCGCGACGGGCTGCTGGCGCGGGCGCATGGCGCCACGACTTGAGGGGAAACGCTGCGCTTCCCTTTTTTAGTTGAGGGGGCGTCACGGGGGCCGCCGACGGTGCCAGAGCCATGGATTCAGGATAACGTTAGAAAGCGTAGCAGCGTAATAGCTCCGAGCGCGCACACGACAACGTACTCCGAACGTGCACCTCTCTCTCTCAGAAAGAGCGCGGAAAGCACCATCGAGATTATCCCGGTTGCGTTCAGTATGGGCCACGCGATTGCAGACGCGGGACTGCCAACGGCAAAAATAAAGGTGACCTGTGTCGTTACCGTGAGTAGCGCGCGAACAAAAAAGAGTGGATTGAGCAATAACCTGACTGACGGAGCATCGCCGCTCGCCGGTCGAGTAACTAGAATGGGAACGAGAGACCAGAGGGCGCGCCACATCATGACAGCTGTGGCAAAAACGAGCGTCGCGGAGGCAGAGGAGGTGGAGGTAGCCCCGAACAGGGTAGGCGAGAGGCTCGCTTGCAGTGTCAGCGCCACACAAATGACGCCGCCGCTCGCCAGCAGCTTCCCACCTTTCCTATTCGGTCCGCTCAGCCAAAGCATTGGCAAACAGACAAACGTCGTTGCGACCGCGAACGCGTAGGTTCCCCAACTCCAGTGGTTCGTTGCCCAAAATATCCCAAGCGGAATAAATACGTCTGCGAACTTCCCGGCGACCGTCACCTGATTCACACTCAGGTTCCGGAAGGCATAGGAAAAGCTGTACGCCACCAACTGAGCCAGACCACTGAACGCCGCCGTTCGCCAATCGAACACCATGTGAATCAACTCCGATCCGGCATTGAAGAACAGCGCCATCGCGCAATACATTGCAACGGCCGGGACAACATTATTCCAAAGGTTCAAATTTAGTATCGAAAGTCGTCGCAGGCCAATCTGGTACCGATCGACAATATTGATGCCTGCTCTGCTAAGCGACGAAACAAACGCCAGCAGCATAGTTTCTTGCCCAGAGAGATCGCTCATCGCTGGAACTCCCCTATCTCGCAAAAGCGCGAAGCCAAAGCTCGGAGATGAATCGCTTCGTGTCGTCAGTCAACTGACGTTGTTGCATAAATCGAGAGTCCCTGTGTGCAGCGGGTAACACACGTAGGTGTAGCGCGTCAGGCTGTTTCGGGTGCTGCTGTCGGCTTGGTGCCGGATGGTGCGCCGGTCGGTTCGCAGGCCCTGCGGGTCGTGCTGGTAGTGCCCGCTTTGCGTGGGGTGTTCGAGCGGCTGGCCCAGCGCGTCGTAGTGGTAGCTTTGTTCCTGGGGCCGGCTTCTGCCCGGGCCGGTGCTGCGGGTGCTGATGAGTTGGGTGGCGCTGTTGTAGCGGAACCGGGTTTGCCCGTTTTGTTCGTTGCTCACCTGGGTGATCAGGCCCGTGCGCGGGTTGTGTTCGATCTGGCTGCGCCGCCCGCCGGGCTGTTCGATGGATGCGGGTGATGAAGCCGCCGCCCCGGTCCCATTCCAGGCGCGTGACGTCGCTGTCCTGCGGGGTTTTCAGGGGGCCGTCTATTTCTACCAGCACGCTCTTGCCGCCGATCATGGCGTAGCGGTAGTGCGTCGTGCGGTTGATTGGCGTGGCCTGCTCCGCGTTGGCAATGGG